>NZ_QSJB01000010.1:0-80727 GCF_003469285.1 Collinsella sp. AM31-2AC | reverse complement strand
GGCGGGCGCCCCGGGGACGGACAAACCTACTCCGTCTCGCCCGGTCGAGCGCCGCGGGCCAGGGCGTCCTGGTACTCCTTGACGGCCTTGATCCTCTGCATCGGCTTCAGTCGCTCGAACATAGTGTTGCCATGCAGGTGATCGATCTCGTGCTGCAGGCACACGCAGAACAGGTCGCCCGAAGCCTCATAGCGAATCAGGTTGGCATCCAGGTCGTACGCCTCGACGACGACATGGTCGGGACGCTCGATCTCGCAGCTAATGCCAGGGATGGACAGGCAGCCCTCGCTAAACGGCACCAGATGGTCGCTCTGCTCAACAATGACAGGGTTGATGAGCACGTACGGGTCGTAGTCGTTCTTGTCGCTGTAGTCGCAGTCAATGGTGACGAGCTGAATAAGCTCGCCGATCTGCGGAGCAGCCAGGCCGCAACCGCCGTTGTCGAACATCATCTTCTTCATCTTCTCGGCAAGCGACTCGATCGCTGGGGTGATCTCCTCGATGACGGCGCACTCCTGACGCAGGCGAGGGTCGGGCGACAGTACGATTCCGTTGGCTTCCATGGCCATCCTTTCGGGTTGTTACATCAAATCATAGGCATCGACGTCAACGCTCACGCTCACGCCGCGCACAGAGCCCACCTCTTTGAGGCAGGCGTCGATATCATCAGAGACATGGTACCCCACAGGCGACTTCACAAGCAGATGGAAGCGGTAACGGTCCTTGGCTCTCTCGATTACACACGAAGCCGGGCCCAGCACCTGCGGCACGGCACTCCCCGCCCGCAAAAAATCGGGCGCGGCGGCATGCCAGCGGCGCTTAAGAAGCTTTGCAATGCGCCCAATGTAGTCCTGCGCGTCATCCGCGTTCGCCGACCACACCAAAATGTTGACCAGACGCACGAACGGTGGATACAGGGCGTCGCGGCGCTGGTCCAAGTCGTAGTCGGTAAAGATCGAACGGTCGTGCTTAGCGACGGCGCGAATGACCGGATCCTCGGGCAGGTAGGTCTGGATGATCACCTCACCGGGACGATCGCCGCGACCGGCACGGCCCGCCACCTGTTCCAGCAGATCGTAGGCGCGCTCCCCTGCGCGGAAATCGGGCAGCTTAAGGGCGAAGTCGGCATTGACCACGCCCACGAGCGTGACCTCGGGAAAATCGAGACCTTTAGCGATCATCTGGGTACCCAGCAACACGGCGCAATCCGCCGCATCGAACTGCTCGAGCAGCTTTTTGTGCGCATCCTTGCCACGCGTGGAATCGGCATCCATGCGAATGATGGCAACGTCCTCGGGAAGCAACTGGTGCAGAGCGTCCTCGATCTGCTGTGTGCCCAGGCCCATTTTTGCCAGGTAGCGACTGCCGCATTTGGGGCAACGGCTCGTGGGCGCGGGATACGGCTGCACGCGCCAAGACGAACCGCATGTGTGACACTGCAGCGTGTGTGTGCGCTCGTGATACGTAAGCGCTGTGGAGCAGTGGTTGCAGGTGGGGACGCAGCCGCACTCGCGGCACATCAGGAATGGCGCAAAGCCACGGCGGTTATGCAGCAACACGGCCTTCTCGCGGCGCTCGACCACACGCTCCAATCCCTCCATCAAGGGTTTTGAGATCATGGAGCGGCTGCCGTGCGAGAACTCGCGACGCAGGTCAGCAATGCGGACCGTAGGCAGCACGGCGTGTCCGGGGCGCTCGGGCATCTCGACACGCGTCCAGGTGGCACCGTTATACATGCCGCGGCGGCAGCGGTCGAGGGCCTCGGCAGAAGGCGTGGCCGACCCCAGCACGAGCGGGCAGCGATAGCGGCGCGCCATCTCGGCTGCCACCTCGCGCGCATGGTAGCGCGGACTGGACCCCTGCTTGTAGCTGGTCTCGTGCTCCTCGTCAATGATGATGAGGCCCAGGTCGCCAAGCGGGCAAAAGAGCGCCGAACGTGCGCCGACGACCACGCGGGCGGAACCGCTGGCAACCATGTCCCACTGGTCCAGGCGCTCGCCGGCCGAAAGACGCGAGTGGAAAACCGCGACCGTCTCGCCAAAGCGGGAGCGGAAGCGGCCGACGGTCTGGGCTGTCAGCGAAATCTCGGGTACCAGCACGCAGGCAGAGCGGCCAGCCGCGAGCACGCGCTCGATGGCGGATAGATAGACCTCGGTTTTGCCGGAGCCGGTGACGCCGTCGACCAGCACCACGTCGCCATGAGCGTCCAGACGGGCGCGCTCAATCTGCGCGAGTGCCTGTTGCTGGCCGTTGGTAAGGGAGACCGGCGCCTTGCCGCTTGCCGAGGACAGCGTGGTCTGCTCGCTGCAACCGCGCCAGGCACGGCGCTCCTCCACCACCACGACGCCGCGTTTTTCGAGAGCCTTGATGGTCGCCGACATACTGTTATAGAGAAGGTTGAGGTCGCGCGTCGTGACCGGGCCGCACTGGAGCGCCTCGATGAGTTGGCGCTGGCGGACCGCGGTCTTGGGCGGCGTATAGTCGAAGCCTTCGGGCGTAAGCATCACCCAGCGGTTTTGGATGGGTTTGACGGCTGGACGTTCAACCGTCCACACACCGTCGTCGCCCTTGACCACACGCGGGCTGCCACCCGGAGGCAAGAACAGGCGCAGACACTCGGAAAGCGTCGCGACATACTCGCGGCTCATCCAACGTGCGATGCGGGCGGCTTCGGCGGTAAAGAGCGGTTTGCTGAGGATGGCCTCGATGGGCTTGATGCGCACCGGGTCGAGGGAGTTGTTGCCCGGCAGATCGCCCAGATCAGGTGCAATGTCGACGACATAGCCCGCGGCGGCACGGTTACCAAAGTGGACCAGGACCGTGGATCCGATCTGGACCTCGTTGGCAAGGGACTCGGGGATGCCGTAAGCAAACGGTTCCGACAGCGCACGGGTGGGGATGTCGAGGACCACGCTCGCGTAGGCGGCAGGGGGCTCGGGCGAAGGCTTAGACTGAGCCGAGGCAGCGGCAGGCTTGGGCTTCACCGGAGCTTCCTCCGGTTCCGGCAAACCAAACAGCGACAGTTGTTGAGCCATACACCACCTCTAACGAACGGACCTGAAAGGGGTGGGACAAAATAATCAGTAGAGTTTGTCCCATGGCCGATACGAGTGTCGAGCTCGTTGCGTCACTCGAACATGGGACAAACACTACTGATTATTTTGTCCCAGCAACCCACTCATCGGTACAGAAACAAGAGCCCCGCTCGGGTGAACGGGGCTCGGATACATGCATTTGCGCGTCTACTACAGCGCCATCGTGCGAGCGCGGTCGATACGCGCCAGGCAGTCGTCGCGGCCGACGAGCGCCATGGTCTCGCCCAGCGGAGGGCTCACCATGTTGCCGCAGACGGCGACGCGCACGGCCTGGAACACCACGCGCTTCTTGAGGTCCATCTGCTCGGGCAGCGGCTCAAGCGCGGCGTCGATGGCCTCGGCAGTCCACTTGTCCACGCCCTCGAGCGCAGCCTTGGCGGCATCCAGAATGGCGCCCATGCCTTCCTTAGCCAGGCCCTTGTTAACGGATTTCTCGTCATACTCGAGAGTCTCGGCCGTAGCAAAGATGGGAGCGGCGACGGTCACGGCGTCGGTCGGCATCTTGGTGCGCGGCTTGACGATGGCGGCAAGCGCATCAATCCAGTCCTCGCCGTACTCGACGTTGCCCTCGATGAGACCCGCCTCGTGCAGCTTGGGGACCATGATCTCATCGGCAAACTGCGCGTCGGACATGCCGTTGATGTACTCGGCATTGACCCAATCGAGCTTCTTGGGATCGAAGGTCGCCGGGTTCTTGGAGATGCGGTCGAGCGAGAACTTGCTGGCTAGGACATCGCGCGGGATGATCGTGGTCTCGCCGTCGAGCGACCAGCCGAGCAGCGCCAGGTAGTTGACGAAGGCGTCGGAAAGGTAACCGGCGTCGCGGTACTCCTCCACCGAAGTTGCGCCGTGGCGCTTGGAGAGCTTCTTACCGTCGGCGCCCAGGATCATGGAGATGTGGGCGAACGTGGGCACGGGCGCGCCGAGGGCCTCGTAGACCATGACCTGGCGCGGGGTGTTGGACAGGTGGTCGTCGCCGCGGATGACATGGGTGATCTTCATCATGGCGTCGTCGACGACGGTCGCGAAGTTGTACGTGGGCGTGCCATCGGAGCGGAAGATGACAAAGTCGTCGAGCTCCTTGGCGTCGAAGGTCACCTCGCCGTGGACGGCATCGTGGATGACGACGTCGCCGCGGTCCTCGGGCACCTTGATGCGCAGGACGTAGGACTCGCCGGCCTCGATGCGGCGGCGGGCCTCCTCGGGATCAAGATCGCGGCAACGACGCTGATAGCCCTGGAAGGGGTCCTTGCGCTCCTGCGCGGCCTTGCGGTCGGCGTCGAGCTGCTCCTTGGTGCAGAAGCAGGGATAGGCCTTGCCCTCGTCCCAAAGTTTCTGGGCGGCCTGCTTGTACAGGTCCAGGCGCTCGGTCTGGGCATAGGGGCCAAAGTCTCCGCCCACCTCGGGACCCTCGTCCCAGTCCAGGCCCAGCCAACGCATGGCGCGCAGGATGATCTGCGTGTTCTCGTCGGTAGAGCGGGTGGGATCGGTGTCGTCAATGCGCAGGATGAACGTGCCGCCGTTAGCACGGGCGAAAGCCCAGTTATAGATAGCGGTGCGGGCGCCGCCGATGTGCAGCTTGCCCGTCGGTGAGGGTGCAAAGCGGACGCGAACGTCTGATGCCATGGAAATCTCCTCGATTGCAGGATGGATGTCTAACCGCACCAGTATAAAGCAACAAAGCAACCTCCGCACAAAGGGCACCGACCCACTCATTGAGGACAGACTTAAATGAGTAGGTGCGGAAAGGGTGTGAATGTTTGATTTACGCGCTATGATGTGCCCTTGCATAGAGAGCCCGGCGGAATGGTAACGGTCGCCGGGACACGTTTTTGAAAGGACAATCATGTCAGAAGAACTTCGTTCCATCCCACCCCAACACGGGTCCTTTGTTTTTACGTCGGAGTCGGTGACCGAAGGTCATCCCGATAAGATCGCTGACCAGATCAGCGACGCCGTCCTCGACGCAATCCTCGCCAAAGAAATAGAGCTGCAGGAGCAGGGCTATATTGCGCCCAACGGTGTGCCCGCCAACGTGGAGAACGTCCGCTGCGCCTGCGAGACCCTCGTGACCACCGGCACGGTCATCGTCGCCGGCGAGATTCGCACCCAGGCCTACGTCGACGTACAGGAAATCGCCCGCGGCGTCATCCGCCGCATTGGCTACAACCGCGCCAAGTTCGGTTTTGACTGCGACACCTGCGGCGTTATGAGCCTCATCCACGAGCAGTCGCCCGATATCGCCCAGGGCGTTGACGAGTCCTTCGAGACCCAGACCGGCGCTACCACCGACCCGATCGACCTGATCGGTGCCGGCGACCAGGGCATGATGTTCGGTTATGCCTCCAACGAGACCAAGACCCTCATGCCCATGCCACACTACCTGGCAAGCCGCCTGGCCGAGCGCCTGGCCGCCGTGCGTCACGACGGTACCCTCGCCTATCTGCGTCCCGACGGCAAGACCCAGGTCACCGTGCGCTACGAGGAAGGCAAGCCCGTCGAGGTCACGACCATCGTCATCTCTACGCAGCATGCCGCCGAGATCGAGGACATGGGCAAGATCAAGGCCGACCTCATCGAGCATGTCATTACCCCGGTCATGGCCGCCGAGAACATGCCGTGGGACAACGCGGACATCTACGTGAACCCCACCGGTCGCTTTGTTGTGGGCGGCCCCATGGGCGACACGGGCCTCACCGGCCGCAAGATCATCGTCGACACCTATGGCGGCTACGGCCGTCACGGCGGCGGCGCCTTTAGCGGCAAGGACTGCACCAAGGTTGACCGCTCCGCCGCGTATGCCGCGCGCTGGGTCGCCAAGAACGTGGTCGCCGCCGGTCTGGCCGACCGATGCGAAGTCGAGCTTGCCTACGCCATCGGCGTTTCCAAGCCCCTCTCAATCATGGTCGACACCTTCGGTACCGCGCATGTTGCCGAGGACAAGATCGTCGAGGCCGTCGAGAAGACCTTCGACCTGCGCCCGGGCGCCATCATCCGCGACCTGGACCTGCGTCGACCGATCTACGAGAAGACGGCAGCCTACGGCCACTTCGGCCGCGAAGACGCCGACTTCACCTGGGAGAAGACCGATCGAGTCGAAGAACTCAAAGCGGCCTGCGGCCTGTAAGCTAACGAGAAAAGCCACAGCCAAATAACAACGCACCAAAAGAAGTACCGCCCCCCAAGCGGTACTTCTTTTTTATTTAAACGGTGGTGAAGATGTTTCGACATGAGCCTACGCTGCGTCACCAGCTAATGAATTTTGCAGCACAGGCACTTCTACCATGTATCCTTAGTCCCGAGGGCGGGGCATAAGGTCGATCGCGAGTTCCGCACGAGCCGGAGGCCACTTAATGTGGCCTCCGTGCGAGCAGGACTGTCCGAGCAGGCGACCTTATGCCCCGCCCTCGGGACGATGGGACAAAACAAAGGAGCAGCCATGGCAGGCAAGCCGCAAACACTAGCTACGACCTCGGCATTCGAGATCTTAGGCCCCGTCATGGTCGGCCCCAGCTCATCGCACACCGCCGGCGCCCTGCGCTGCGCCCAAGTTGCCGCCAGCCTGCTGGAAGGCCGCATCACCAAAGTCACCTTTGAGCTGTGGAACTCCTTCGCCCACACCTACCGCGGCCACGGTACCGACCGTGCGCTCGTCGCGGGCATCCTGGGCCTCGACACCGACGACGAGAACATCAAGCAGGCCTTTGATCTCGCAAGCGAGCAGGGCCTCGAATATCACTTTGACATCAAGGGCGACGACGCCTCCATCCACCCCAACACCGTCGACATTGACATGGTCGACGACACGGGTGCGACGGCACAGGTCCGCGGTGAGAGCCTGGGCGGCGGCAAGATGCGCATCAGCCGCATTAACGGCGTCGGCGTTGACATCTCGGGCATGTACTCAACGCTCTTCGTGGCGCACAAGGACGTCCCCGGCGTGCTCGCCGCGCTCACCAACCTGCTCGCCTACGCACACGTGAACATCGCCTTCTGCCGCACCTACCGCACCGAAGTGGGCGGCCAGGCCTACTCCGTCTTTGAGACCGACGGCGCGCCCGACGACACTGTTGTCCCGATGCTGCGTAAGCTCGACAATGTCGATTACGCGACCTTTATCGAGCTCCCCGGTTCTGCTTCGTCGCTCTCCCCCGGCGTCTCGGCCAAGGAAATCTTCGACGACGGCGAGCAGCTGCTCGATGCGTGCGAGGAACTGGGGCTCAGCATCGGCGCCGTCATGGCCGTTCGCGAGGCGCGCCTGACCGGCGAGGCCCACGCCGTCGCCGCCATGCGCCGCGTGCTCGACGTCATGCGCGAGGAGACCACGGCCCCCATTTCCAATCCGCAACGCTCGCTCGGCGGCCTCATCGGCGGCGAGGCAAAGCTCGTCGATGCCACCGGCCGAAACGATCTGAGCACAAGCCTGATGGGCGCCGTCCAGACCGACGCCGTGGCCCACGCCATGGCCGTGCTCGAGCGCTCAGCCACGATGGGTGTGATCGTCGCTGCCCCCACGGCAGGCTCCGCAGGCGTCGTACCCGGCTGCGTGCTGGCGCTCGCCGACCACCTGCAGCTCGACGACGAACAGGTCATGGACGCGCTCTACTGCGCCGCCGCCATCGGCCTCAACCTCACCACGAGCGCCTGCGTTGCCGGCGCCGAGGGCGGCTGTCAGGCCGAGGTCGGAAGTGCGGCCGCCATGGCCGCCGCCGCGCTGGTGCAGATGCTCGGCGGCACACCCGAGCAGGCGCTCGACGCCAGTTCCATCGCGCTAAGTAATCTGCTGGGCCTCGTTTGTGACCCCGTCGGTGGCCTCGTGGAGGTGCCCTGCCAAAACCGCAACGCCATCGGCGTGGCAGCCGCCTTTAGCTCCGCACAACTCGCCCTCGCCGGCATTAAGAGCCTGGTGCCGTTTGACCAGATGGCACACGTCATGCTCTCGGTGGGCCACGCGTTGCCGGCCACGCTGCGCGAGACGGCAAAGGGCGGCATCGCGCAGGCTCCGGCCGCACTTTCGGCCTGTGCAAAATGCGGTGTGTGCGGATAGCGACAAAGAACGACTCGAAGGTGGGACAAATGTCCCACCTCTTTTGAATGCCACCGTTTCCATACCACAATCAACTAGGTAATCGCTATAATGCAAGCCCAGTAAAAATACGATGAGCCGCAAGGCGAAATTCGAAGGATATGCACACGATGTCGCAAAACGATCGAACTCAACTGATTCCCGATCCGCAGCAGCCAAGCAGGCACACCGGCGGCGTTCAGTCGCCGCGTCCTATCGCGCCGAGCCACGGTCAGCAGCGTGGTGCGGCAAACGCTTCGCAACGCCCGAACCAGCAGCGCCAGCAACGTCAGCAGCGCCAGGCAAACGGCAATACGCCCAAGCAGCCCCCCAAGCACGGTCGAGGCGATCGCGGCCCCGCGCGCAAACCCACCGGGAACAATAAGTCGGGCAAAAAGACGACGCTCTTTGTCCTCCTGGGTCTTATCGTCATTGTCTATATCGTAGGCGTCGTAGCGTTTTCGCAGGTAGCCTACCCCAACACCACCATCGCCGGCGTCGACGTCTCGTTCTCCAACGCTTCGTCTGCCGCCACCAAGGTCAACTCGGCGTGGAAGCACTATAAGCTCACCGTGGCGGGCGATGACTTTAGCTGGACCTATCAGCCCGAGTCCGATGAGCCCATCGTCGACGGCGAAGCTGCCGCAAAAGAGATCATCAACCACAACGAAGCCTTTGTATGGCCGGTCCGCCTTATGGAATCCTTAAGTGGCAAGACCAAAACAACCGCTACCTCCAACGAAGTCGATCTTGATCAAGACGTCGACCTGTCCATGCTCTCCGATACCTTTGACCAAAAGCAGTTTGAGAAGGATCTGGGCACCGCCATCGATGAGTTTAACGAGGGCCGTTCGGGCACGTTCGAGGCCAATAGCTCCTATGACGAGCAGGCCGGCAAGTTTACCGTCGAGAAGGCACGCTCCAACGAAAAACTCAACCGCGAGCATATCATTAAGTATGCCGAGCTCGAGCTTGCCTCGCTGGCCGAGACCGTAGATCTTTCCAAGCTCGGCAACGATGCCTATGAGCCGCTTAATGGAACGCTGACCGATGATCAGATTCAGTCCGCATGCGATGCCGCCAACAACTTCTTGGGCGTCAACGTGACCCTCAAGCTCAACGGCGAGGATGCCGGCAAGGTTGATGGCAGCTCCGTGTTGCAGTGGATCAGCTTTGCCGATCCGGCCAACCCCACGCTCGATACGTCGCAGATCAGCAGCTGGGCAGCCGAGCTCGCCAACGGCTTTAATACCGTGGGCTCCACTCGCTGGTGGACGCGCGCCGATGGCAAGCAGTGCGCCGTCGAAGGCGGCGACTTTGGTTGGTCCATCGACAGCAGCTCGCTCGCCAAGCAGGTCGAGGACGCCATTAACAACAAGCAGACCGGCGAAATCGAGATAAAGTACTCCCAGAAAGCCGACACCTTTACCGCAAAGGGAGAGCCCGACTGGAAGGCATACATCGATGTCGATCTGTCCGAGCAGCACGCGCGCTACTACGACGAGAGCGGCAATGTCGTATGGGAGGCCAACTTTATCTCGGGAAAGCCGGGTGATGACGCCACGCCCGAAGGCGTTTGGCAGATCAACAGCAACAACGGCGCCAGCAAGCTCATCGGTGCCAAGGACCCCGAGACCGGCAAGCCCAAATACGAGAGCCCGGTCAGCTATTGGATGCCGTTTGAGGGAAACATGGTCGGTTTCCACGATGCAACGTGGCAAAACGACAAGAGTTTCGACGATCCCAACTCCTACAAGTGGTGCGGCAGCCACGGATGCATCAACCTTCGCCTGGCCGACGCCAAGGCGCTGCACGATTGCATCAAAGTCGGCCTGTGCGTGGTTGTCCACTCGTAGTGCAACGCGCGCATTCATACAACATGCAACTGCTGCGACCAATCTAACAATTCCGAAAGATACCGTCCTATGCGCCTGCCCCAACCGGCGGGCGCATATACTTATCAAGGTTCTTTCTATAAAGGAGACGCTATGCCGAATGTCCCCAACATCACCCCGGGCCCGGATGATACCGAGCACACGCCCGAAGGTGCCACCGAAACGCTTCCTCTGATCACAGACGTACATGCCGACAAGGAGAGCGGACGCACGAACGATACGGCCGAGATTTCCGATGAAGAGGCATATGCCAAGCTCAAGGCAAAACGTGCCGAACGTCGACGCAAAAAGCTGATTCGACGCGGCATTGCCGCCGGCATCGTGGGTGTCATCGCGCTCATTGCTATTGTTGCAACCCTGGTTATCAATGCGCAGCCACAGGGCGATAGCAGGCCTGCGACCGACATGGTGACCGAGGGCACGTTTAGCACAACGGTCGAGGCAAAAGGCCAGCTCAAACCCATTTCGTCCTCAGTGGTCTCCCCTTCTGTCGACGGCACGGTCGATTCGATCAACGTGCAGGCCGGACAGAGCGTCAACGAGGGCGACGTGCTCATGACTATTAAGAACGACGCGCTCGATAACGCTGTTTCCGAGGCGCAGCGCGCGGTCGCGGCCGCCCAGGAAGACCTGAACAATGCAAAGGCGACGCTCGCGGCCGCACAGGCCGCACCGGCAACGGACGGTGACGGATCGACCGGCCCATCGGACGCAAGCACCAACGCAAATGCCGTCTCGACCGCCCAGCGCAACCTCGCCTCGGCCCAGGCAACGCTGGAGCAGGCAACTGCAAAGGCGGCCGAGCGCACCGTAAAGGCCCCCAGCTCGGGCAACATCGTCGAGCTCAACGCCAAAGTCGGTGCCACGGTGACCGGAGGCACGATCATGGGCGAAGGCGACACGAGCGGCGGCAAGCAGTGCATGCAAATCGCCGACCTGTCCAAGATGAAGGTAACGGTTCAGGTGGGCGAAAAGGATATCGCCAAAATTGCCGTGGGCCAAAGCGCCAACGTGACCTATCCCGCGTTTCCCGATATCGTGAGTCAAGGCACCGTCACGGCTATCGCCTCGGTGGCAAACTCTGACTCCGGCTCCGGTAGCGGCGGCAGCGTGACCTTTAACGTCGACATCCTCATCGAAGCACCCGACAGTCGCCTTAAGCCGGGTATGACTGCCGAGGTCTCGGTAGTGACCGAGAAGCTCGACGACGTGGTTATGGTGCCGACCATGGCGCTGATGACCGAAGATGGCGAGCACTATTACGTCAATCTGGCCACCGATTCGGAAGGCAAGAAGACGCGCCGCGTGAAGGTGACCGTCGTGACGCAAAACGACAACGAGGCTGTAGTCGGTAAGACGCAGGTCAAGCGCGACGACCAGGGCAACGAGATCAACCCAGACGTCCCGGTTACCAAGTTACGCGACGGCGACACCATCGTGACGGATACCGGCACAGGCATGACGGCAGACGGCGGCGACAATATGTCTGCCGACGAGGGCAAGTAATGCGTCCCGTCATCGACATCCGCAACGTGCACCGCATCTTTGAGAGCGAGGCCGGTTGCGCCCACATCCTGCACAACGTGAGCCTGGCGGTGAACCCCGGTGAGTTCGTCGCCATCACCGGCCCCTCGGGCTCGGGCAAGTCGACGCTCATGAACATCCTGGGCTGCCTGGACAAGCCGACGGCGGGTGATTATTTCCTGCAAGGGCTCAACGTCGCCGAGCTCGACGATGATGAGCTCACCGAGGTGCGCGCGCTGAGCATCGGCTTTGTCTTTCAGAGTTTTAACTTGCTGCCGCGTCTGACGGTGATCGAAAACGTCATGCTGCCGCTGTCCTACACCAATGTGCCGCGTAGCCAGCGCGAGATGCGCGCCGTGCACGCGCTGCAAGCCGTCACATTGCCGGTCGACCATTGGGACCACCGCATATCGGAACTCTCGGGCGGACAGATGCAGCGCGTCGCCATCGCGCGCGCCCTCGTCAACGACCCGCCCATCATTTTGGCCGACGAGCCAACGGGAAATCTAGACTCGACAACCGGGGCGCTCGTCATGGAAACCTTCCACAAGCTCCAGAAACGCGGCAAGACCATCGTACTCATCACGCATGACCCCGGCATCGCCGCCGAGGCCGATCGAGCCGTAACCATCCGTGACGGGCGAATCCATGACGGCGCATATGTCGCGCATACACCGAATACGTTACGCGGGGCCGTCAAAAACCTGCCCGCGATTTCTGCAACCACCAATCAGCCGAAAGGAGCGAAGGCATGAGCACCCGCGATCTTGTCCAAGAAGCCCTTCACTCGCTCGAGGCCAACAAGGGACGCAGCCTGCTCACCATCCTTGGCATCGTCATTGGCATCGCCTCGGTCATCGCCATGACTTCGCTCATCGGCGGCATCCAAAACAGCCTGGTCAACAGCCTGGGCCTCAATGCAGCCCGCATGGTAGAGATCTATTCGTCCCAAGAACTCACCGATTCGGATGTGGAAAAGCTTCGCAAACTGGTGCCGCAGATTGAGCAGATCGGCATCGTCGATAACGCCTATTCCGAGTATAAGGTCGGGGATAAAAGCTATACCGTCATGGCACACGGCGTCGATAGCGACATGCTCGATGCCGCGGGCGCCAGCAAGCTCGTTGCGGGACGTGTCTATTCACAGGCAGAGTCTCAATCAGGCTCGCGCGTGGCGCTCATCAGCCGCGGCGGCGCCGATCAGCTTTACGGCAACGAACAGGACGCACTGGGGAAAACCATCAAGGTGTCCAACGGCGAGGTGCAGATTGTAGGCGTGATTGATGGCGGCAGCGACTCCATGGGCTCGCTCACGCTGTATATGCCACGCGAAACCATCTCCGGCCTGTTTGGCGACGAGAATCCTTCATTTCCCAGCGTGACGGCACTTGCCGCCGAGGGCACAGACATGGACGAGCTCTGCAAGACCATCGAGTCTAAGGTGCGCGCGATGAAGGGCATCTCGGAGGATGATGAGTACGACAGCGTATCGGCGACCTCCATGAAAAGCGCCATCGATGCACTCAACTCGTTTATGGGCGCCTTCTCGCTCATCATGGGCGCTGTCGCCAGTATCTCACTGCTTGTCGGCGGAATCGGCATTATGAATATGATGCTTACCAACGTGACTGAGCGCATCCGCGAGATCGGTATTCGCCGTGCCTTGGGCGCCAGTCGCCGCGATATCACCGCGCAGTTTTTGGCCGAGTCCTCGGCGCTGTGCGTCACCGGTGGCCTGCTGGGTGTCCTGATTGGCTATCTGCTGGCCTGGGGCCTCGCGATGTTTGCCGCAGGATCAGGGGTTCTCAACGAGCTCGGTGCCAGTGGGGAGATCACACCGAGCTTTTCAATCGCCACGGTGCTGCTGGCCTTCGGCGTCTCCGTCGGCATCGGCGTAATCTTTGGCTTCTACCCCGCTCGCCGCGCGGCAAAGCTCAACCCGGTGGAGTGCCTACGCTACCAGTAAGCCACCACCAGCTACCAGTAAGCCACCACCAACAAGTTGCGGTGAATTAGGGACTGAATATGCTATCTAGCAGCAAAAACAGACACTATTTCACCGCAACTTATTGAAGGGCTGTTTGCGCCAGTTCTGGGCGTCGTCCTCGAGCTATTGATGGATGACGGGCTTGTACGGGTCGAGCTTGCTCGGGACGCTCCTCCTCGCGGGCGGGAGGGCGCGCTAGGCGCGGCAAGCGCCTAGCGCGCGAACTCCCGTAAGAGCGCGTCTTCCACTTCCCGAAGCGAAAGGGCCCCGCTTCCCTCGGCGGGACGGGTGACCACGATGCAGCGCGCTCCCACGTCGCGCGCGGCGGCGAGCTTCTCGGCCGTGCCGCCTACGGTTCCCGAGTCCTTAGTCACAAGCCACTGGGCGCCCACCTGCCGAAGCATCGCCTCGTTGAGCTCGCGGGTGAAGGGCCCCTGCATGCCGATGACGTGCGACGGCGAAAACCCCGCGTCGATGCACTTCGTTATAGCACCGGGCAGCGGGAGCACACGCACGAAGAAGCGCTCCGCGAAATCGGCGACGCTCGTGTAGGGAGCAAGCTCCTTGCTCCCCGTCGTGAGAAGCGCGCGACCCGGGTTCTCGGAGAGAAAGCGCGCCGCGCAGGCGATCGACGCGACCGGCACGACGCCTTTGGGCAGCGCCTCGACCGGGCGTGCAAGGCGCAGGCATCGTGCACCCACGGCGAGCGAAGCGGCCCGGATGTTGCCGCTTGCGAGCGTAGCGAAGGGGTGCGTGGCGTCGACAACGATGCACGCGCCGGAAAGCTCGCGCTCCATGTCGGCATCGTCGAGCCTGCCCGCATGCACCTCGATGCCCGGAAGCTCGCCCAAAAGCTCGCCTCCGTACTCGGTTGCCGCGTAGGCACGGGCGGGGATGCCCGCCCTGCTCGCCCATTCGCACAGAAGGCGGCCCTCGGTGGTGCCGGCGAAGATGCGCAGCGCCGGCGCGGATGCGGGCGCCGTCACTTCGGGCCGCCTGTGCGCGTGATCTGGTAGAGCAGCGCGTTCATAATGGCGGCCGCTACGGTCGAACCGCCCTTGCGACCCCTCGCGACGATGGCCGGAACGCGTCGTGCGAGTAGCTCCTCTTTCGCCTCGACCACGTTCACAAACCCGACCGGCACCCCAACGACGAGAGCGGGCGCGATCTTCCCCGCGTCCATGAGCTCGGCGAGGCGCAGAAGTGCTGTGGGAGCGTTGCCGACGGCCACGATGAGCGGACCCTCGATGCCGCAAGCTTTGTCCATGCTCGCAACGGCGCGAGTCGTGCCCGCGGCGCGCGCAGCCGCGGCGACATCAGGGTCGGCCATGAAGCACACGGCCTTGCAGCCGAGCTTCGCGAGCGCGGGCTTGCTTATGCCTGCGAGCGCCATGTTCGTGTCGGTGAGCACCGTGGCCCCTGCGCGCAGTGCGTCGAGCGCACAGTGCGCGGCGTCATGGGTGAACACGAGGGAATCGGCGTACGAGAAGTCGGCAGTGGTATGGATGACGCGCTTCACGACGGGCTCTTCGAACGGCGGGAACGTGCGGCCGCCGAGCTCTTCGGTGATGATCTCGAAGCTGCGCCGCTCGATGACGCCAGGCGCCATCTCCTTGGAATCCATCTAGTACTCCACTCCTTCTCTTGCACATATCCCCTGAGCGTAGGGGTGTTTCTCGCACCGCATCTCGGTTATGTAATCGGCCTTCTCCACGATCTTGCGGGAAGGCGCGCGCCCGGTGAGCGCTACTTCGACGCCGCGAGCGGACATATCGAGCGCGCGGTCCACGAGCGCCTCGTCGACAAGCCCCTTCGAAAGCGCGTCGAGCGCCTCGTCGAGCACGAGCAGCCCCTCCTGCGCGCCCTCGAGCTCGGCGAGCGCGGAAGCGAGGTTCCCATCGTGCAGCTCGCACGTCGCGGCAAGTTCTTCCGACGTCATCGACCAGGTAAACTTGTCCGACGCCTTCCCCGCGAACACGGGCACGCCGAAATGCTCGGCGAGCAGGCGCACCTCCCCGCTTTCGCCGTCTTTCAGGAACTGCACGACGACGACGCGGCGGCCTGCAGCGAGCATGCGAAGGGCAAGGCCCATCGCCGCCGTGGTCTTGCCTTTGCCGTCGCCATGATACACGTGGATCATACGCCCTCCTCGATAATGCGGTAGACATGCTCCATGTCGAGCGCCCCGCGCACGACGTCGGCCAGGCGGTCGAACTCGCGCGCACGGTGATCGGCCGCGGACGCCGCGCCCGCAGCACCCACGACGCTCTCGGGCAGGCCGCGCATGCGCGCGAGCGAGCGCGCGAGGGCGAGCGCCACACCCGGTTCGTCGAACAGGCCGTGGAGATAGGTTCCGAACACGTTTCCGCAGGCCGCGCCTTCTGGTTTGCCGCCAATCGTGCCCACAGGGGCGCAGGAGACGGTCGTTTCGCCGTCGTGAATCTCGTACCCGCGCGCCGTCATGCCGTTCCACACCGAGAACGCGCCTTGGGCGCCCGTGATGCGCAGTGCCGACTGGGCGAGGCGCTTTTCCTCCTTGAACACCGTACTTGCAGGGATGAGCCCGAGCCCGCGCGCGGTGCCAGCGCCTTCCCTGCCGTGCGGGTCGGAAAGCTCGTCTCCCAAAAGCTGGTAGCCACCGCATATGCCGAGCACCGGCGTGCCCGCGCCCGAAAGCGCGCGTACACAGGCCCCGATGCCGCTAGCCGCAAGCCAGCGCGCGTCGTCGAGCGTAGTCTTCGAGCCGGGAAGCACCACCAGGTCGGGTCGGCCCAGATCGGTCGTCGAGGAAACGTAGCGCACGCCCACGCCGGGCACGCGCGAAAGCGGGTCGAAGTCGGTGAAGTTCGACAGATGCGGAAGACGCACGACGGCGACGTCGATGACGCCGCGCGCCTCGCGGGCAGATAGGCGCGGCGCGAGCGAGTCCTCGTCGTCCAGGTCGAGCGTAAGATACGGCACGACCCCCACGACGGGAACCCCGCACATCTTCTCGAGCGGGGCCAAACCCGGGCGCAGGATTTCCACATCGCCGCGGAACTTGTTCACCACAAGCCCCCGCAAAAGCGCGCGGTCCTCGGGCGCAAGGAGCGCGACCGTGCCGTAGAGCTGGGCAAACACCCCGCCTGGGTCGATGTCGCCCGCGAGCAGCACGGGGGAGGACACGGCGCGCGCGAGCCCCATGTTGACGATGTCGTTTTCGGCAAGGTTGATTTCGGCGGGGCTGCCGGCGCCCTCGATGACGATGACGTCGTTTTCCTCCGCGAGCGAATCGAACGCCTCCAAAATCTGCGGCATGAGCGCCTTCTTTCGCGCGAAGTAGTCCCTCGCAGCGAAGGCTCCCTGCGCCTTGCCGGCCACGATGAGCTGGCTTCGGTGGCCGCTTTCAGGCTTGAGCAGGATGGGGTTCATGCGCACGTCGGGCGCGATGCCGCACGCCTCGGCCTGCATGATCTGGGCGCGCCCCATCTCGAGCCCGTCGGCCGTGACACCGCTGTTGAGTGCCATGTTCTGGCTCTTGAAGGGAGTCACGCGAAGGCCGTCCTGCGAAAGCACGCGGCACAGCCCCGCCGCAAGCAGGCTCTTCCCCGCGTTCGACATGGTGCCCTGGATCATGATGGGCTTGGCCCTACCCACGGGTATCGACCTCCTTCGCCAAGCCTCGGCCATCCGCGCCCGCCATAGCGCCGCCCCGTTCGTCGGGTTCGCCTTCGCCCGGTGCACCTTCCGCCCGAAGCGCGCGGCCGAACGCCATCGCAAGCCGGGCGTTCTCCTTGCGCGTGCGCACCGCGACGCGGCACCAGAAACGGGACAGTACCGAAAACGAGTCGCACGTGCGGACCAAAACCCCCTGATTATACAGGCGCTCGGGGATGTCTTTCGCCGGCGTGCGGACTAAAAGGAAGTTCGCATCCGACGGCACGACGGAAAGCCCGAGCGAGGAGAGCTCGTGGGAAAGCCACGCTCGCTCGCCCGCCAATACATCGCGCGTGCGCGAGACGTATTCAATGTCTTCCAGGGCGGCGATGCCCGCGGCCTCGGCGACCGAGGAGACGGGCCACGCCTGCCCCGCCCGGCGAATCCCCTCGATGAGTTGGGCGTTTCCGCTGATCAGATATCCCAACCGCAACCCCGCCATTCCGTAGAGCTTGGTGAACGCGGAGAGCACGGCCACATGGCGCGAACACGCGGCGCGTGCGGCCACGCTCCTTTCGCAGGCGTCAGGCGCAAATCCGAGGAAGCACTCGTCCACGACGAGCAGCGCGCCCACCTGCTCGCAGCGGCAAGCCGCGGCCTCGATCACGCTGGGGTCGACGAGGCGCCCCGTCGGGTTGTTCGGATTGCAGAGGTACGCTACGTCTCCCGGCCCCTCGATCGCGCGGGCGAAGGAGGCGGGCACGTCGAAGTCGTCCGCTTCGGAGAGCGGGAACTCCTGCACGCATGCGCCGTAGTACGATGCCGCCTCCGCATATTCAGAGAACGTCGGCGCGCACACGACGATGCGTTTCGGGCGCACCGCCGCGGCGAGCCGCCAGATGATGTCGGACGCGCCCGCGCCGCAGACGATAGTATCTTCGGGAATGCTCTGGTCGCGCGCTAGCGCGCGAACGAGGGCGAGGCTTTCCCTATCGGGGTAGGCGTCGATTCGAGAAAGCGCCTTGCAAGCTGCGGCGACGGCGCGCGGCGAGGGGCCTGCCGGATTCACGTTCACCGAGAAGTCAATGAGGTCGGAGGCACCCCCTTCGCAAGCGATGCCGAGCGATTGCGCGCTGCCCCCATGCGTGCGGGCGCGCAGGATTCCCCCGGCAGCCCGGGGCGCGGCGTGGTCTTTCCTCATGCCATCGCCCCCACGGCGAGCACGACCGCCGCGCGCGCGGCGCCGAAGACGACGAGCGCGCATACGGACGCGGCGAGCATGAGCCTTGTCGCCCGGGCGATGTCGCCCCACTCGATTTCGCGGGACGCGTCGCCTATCGTCGGTTTCTCAACGAGCTTGCCGAAATACACCGCGGGTCCTGCCAGGCGCAGTCCGAGCGCACCCGCGCACGCCGACTCGGTCTGCGCCGCGTTCGGGCTCGCATGGCGACGCCTGTCGCGGCGCCAGATGCACGCCGCCCCGCGCGCGTCGAGCCCGACGATCGGGCACACGGCGATCATGAACAGGGCCGATAACCGCGAGGGAATCCAGTTCACCGCATCGTCGAGGCGCGCCGAGGCGCAGCCGAAGTCGATGTAGCGCTCGTTTTTGTAGCCCACCATGCTGTCGAGCGTGTTCACCGCCTTGTACGCCATGCCCAAAGGCGCACCCCCGATCATAAGGTAGAAAAGCGGCGCGATGACACCGTCGCTCGCGTTCTCCGCCACCGTTTCCACGGCGGCGCGCGCGACGCCCTGCTCGTCGAGAACAGACGTGTCGCGTCCCACGATGAGCCCGACGGCTTCGCGCGCCGCGACAAGTCCGCCCTTCGAGAACGCGCGGGCAACGGCCAGGCTCTGGCGGCGCAGCTCGCATGCCGCGAGAATCTGATAGCTCGCCCATGCCTCGGCCACGAAGCGCAAGCCGGAGTGAACCATGCCGCAAAGATGCAGGATTCCCCAGGTCAAAAGCCCACACGCAAGCGGAAGCGCCACGGCGAGCACAAGCCCTGCGGCGCGCGTGCCCGCGGACGTTTGCGGGAATGCGCCCCGCAGGCGGCCTTCGGCCCACGTGATCGCGCGCCCCATGGCGACGACGGGATGGGGAAGCCAGCGCGGGTCGCCGAAGGCAAGGTCGGCCGCGAACCCGGCGGCGACGGCAAGAATCGTCATCACCGGGCATCGCCCCCCGAAGCGGGGCGAACGTCGCGAAGGCAGCGCCCATCCCAAGTGGCGGCCCATGCGCCGCCCGGCTCGGTATGCACGTCGAAGTATCCCATTTTCGGGACAGCTAGCTCGGAGAGCAGCGCTTTCACGGTACCCGCGTGAACGACGAAGACGGCGCGCCCACTCCCCTGGGCGCGCTCCGATTCGCACGCCTCCCGAAACGCCGCGATGACGCGGCGGGTGAAATCGCTCTTGCCCTCGCCATGCGGGCAGCGCGTCTCGCACCAGGAGTCTACCCAGGCGCGATAGCGCGCATCCTCTTTAAGCTCGGCGGCGCTTCGCCCCTCGAAGTCGCCGAAATCCATCTCGCGCAGACCGGGGCACGCCATAAGCTCCGCGTTCGGGAAGAGGATGCGCGCCGTCTGGTCGGTGCGGGCCATGCCGCTCGTGATAACACGGAACACGTCACGATCGCACGCGAGGTCGCGCAAAGCGCGCTCGCCCGCACTCGACAGGGGCTCGTCGGTGCCCGCCCCGCTGTAGCGATGGTCTTCCGTGCCCGCCGTGGCACCATGGCGCACGAAGACGACTTCCAAAAGCGCACCCGCGCCCTGCGTCCCTCGAGGTGCATCGGCAAGGTTTCCTTTGATGACCTGGGGAATCCCGCACGTCATGCGCACGACGACGTCGGCGCGCGCAGCGAGCGCGCATCCCAGGCGCCCCGCGCGCTCGCGCCATTGGGCGTCTTCCGCACTCATGGGGACGACCCCCGAGCCGACCAAGGGCAGAATCACTGCGTCGAAGCCGATCAGCCGCTCGAGCGCCCGGTCAGCGTCGAGCGCGCGTACGAGTTCCTCAGCACGGTATGCGACGCGGCCGGCAAAAGCCGCGGGCACGCCGCCCTCCGCAAGCTGCGCCGCGTCGACGAAATCGTCCGTCGCGAACCCGAGTTTTTCGCGCACGAAGGTCCTCTTCCCCGAATGCGCGCCACCTACCACGAGCATCATAGGAGCATGCCCCCCACCACCAGCATGGCAAGCATCGCGAGCTCGGCCCATTGCAGAAACCATCCGGCCAAATCCCCCGTCACCCCGCCGAAGCGGGACAGGGCAACATGGCGGTACCACGCGAGCACCAAAAGCCCCGCCACCGCCATAAAGGCGCCGACGGCCTGAGCGCACGCGACCATCCCTGCAGCCGAAGCCGCAGCGAAAGCGCAAAGCGGCACGACGATCGCCGCGCGCTTCTTCGCAGGCGAGAGCCCCGCGGCCATGCCGTCCGCCCGCGCGGCAGGCCAGCATTCAACGGCGAGTCCCGAAAGCGCGCGGGAGAACACGAGCGAGCACAGAAGCGCGAGGAACGCCCCCGCCGTAAGCGGCAGCGCGGTGAACAGGGAAAACTGCAGAATAAGGTACACAACAACACCGATGACCCCGAAGGCGCCCGCCCGCGGATCGTGCATGATCTCGAGCTTTCGCTCGCGCGGGGCCCAACTTGCAAGCGCATCGGAGGTGTCGCAGAGCCCGTCTAGGTGGATGCCTCCCGTCACCGCCACAGGCAGCGCCGCGAGCACGGCCGCGACGATGGTCGCGGGCACGCCGAGCAGGTTCGCCACGTGCCCCCACGCCGTCATGAGGAAGCCTTCCGCAAGGCCCACCAGGGGAAACGCGGCAAGTGCATGGGTTGACCCGAAATCGGTCCAGGCCGATTTCGGGACGGGGATGCGCGAGAACGTTCCGAACGCCGCGCCGATTGCCTCTGCTATCTTCACCTTGTAGGTCCTTCGCCTTTCATCCACACGGGAATCCCGCATACCACTTCGACTGCATGGTCGGCCAGCGCCGCCACGCCCGCGTTCACGCGCGCGAGCGCGCGCCTCCATGCCTCGGTCCCTTCATCGTAGCGCATCCCATCGGCGAACACGTCGACGGTGACCACCACCGTATACGCAGCGGCCTGAGCGAGCCGTTCGATGCCTCCGAGTACCTCGCGCGCCGCAGCGTCGGGGTCACGCGGGGACAAGCCGCCTTCCGCGAAGAGCTCGTTCGCAACCAGGTTGCCCACGTCCTCCAAAAGAAGTGTGCAGCCGCGCGGAAGCCCGGGCGCTGCGGCGCCCACGTCACGCGAGCACTCGAGGGTGGAAAACCCTTTGCCTTCGCGCAGCGCCCGATGGCGCGCGATGCGGCGGGCGCCATCTTCCCCGAAGGGCTCCATCGTTGCCAGGTACACGCGAGGGCCGTCGTGCCCGAGGCACAGGGACTCGGCGTAGGCGCTCTTGCCGCTCGCGGCGGCGCCGATGACGAGCGTCACCGTCATTTCCCGGCCTCGAAATGCTCGTAAGCAGCCATGCCAGTCGCCGTGAACGTCTTCCCATCCCGGTACACGCGCAGCGCCGAATCCAGAAGGGGGAGATACGCCATGGCGCCCGCGCCCTCGCCCAAGTGCATGCCTGCGTCGAGGGGCGCCTTTATGCCGAGCTCGAGAAGGAGCTCCCGGCTTGCGGGTTCGCTTGATGCGTGGGTGCCCACGAGGTAGCCCAAGGCGTTGGGGCACAGGCGCGCCGCGCACAGGGCCGCCGTGCAGGATATGACCCCGTCGAGGAGCGCCGGCGCCTTCGAGACCGCGGCCCCCAGGTAGAAGCCACACATCGCAGCGATGTCGAAGCCGCCCACCTTCGAGAGCACGTCGATCGGGTCGGCGGGATCGGGCGAGTTCGCGTCGATAGCGCGCTCGACCACGTCGCGCTTGCGCGCGAGCGAGGCGTCCGAGAGCCCCGCGCCGCGCCCGACAAGGCTCCGCGCGTCCGCCCGGATGAGCACTGCGGCCACCGCCGCCGAGGTGGTCGTGTTGCCGATGCCCATCTCGCCCGCGGCGAGAAGGCGCACGCCGGCGCGGGCAAGCCCGCACGCGACGGCGATTCCGACCTCGATCGCGCGCACGGCCCCATCGCGAGACATAGCGGAGCCGTGAGCGATGTTGCCGCTCCCCCGCCGCACGTTCGCGCGCACCATGCGCGCGTCTTCTATGCCCCGGGCCATACCTACGTCGACGGGCACGACCTCGGCACCCGCGAACGCCGCCATGCGGCAGGCGCTCGCGGCCCCCTCGCACATGTTGCGCGCGACGGCTCGCGTCACATCTTGCCCGCTTTGCGACACGCCTTCGGCAACGACCCCGTTGTCGGAGAAGAATACCGCGAGCGCACGGGGAAACTCGGCCACCTCGGCGCTCCCCTGAGCTGCGGCGATACACGCGACGGCGTCTTCAAAGTCGCCCAATCCCCCCAAGGGGTGCGCGATGGAGTCCCACGCGGCGTACGCGGCGGCACGGGCGCACTCGTCTGCGGGCGCGATCCGGGAAAGCGCGGCTTCGAGCACGGCGCCCGGCGCCGACGAGAACGCGCGCTCGACTTCCTCGCGGATGCAGGCAAGCGCGGTTTCGGTTGCTTCAGCCATGCCGCCTCCTCTCTGCGAACGACGCTGCAGCAGACGCGAACGCGCGCGCAACGTCGGGGTTCGCAGGATAGTACACATGCGGGAAGCCCGCCACCAGGGACGGGGTGGTCGTCATGCACGGCCAGCCCTTGTCGCGCCGGGGCTTCTGCGCCCAAAAGTCGCCGCCCGGGCAGGTGGACTGCCAGTAGTGGAACTCGTGCGCGCGGATGCGTGTGCCGCGCGGCCCGTAGAGCCCGTCGCGTTGGGAAGTAAGCTCCACGTACCCGAAATGGGACAGCCTTCCCCCGTTCTCGCTTGCGCCCTCAAGGGCGCCCGCAACAGGCCAGCGCCGCCCCTCGCTATCGGCGATTTCGCGCTGCAGGTACAGAAACCCACCGCATTCGGCAACCGTCGGCATGCCGGATTCCACCGCGCGCCGCACGGCCGCGCGCATCGGCGCGTTCTCGGAGAGCTGTCGCGCATGGAGCTCCGGGTAGCCGCCCCCCAGATAGAGGGCGCTTGTCCCCCGGGGCAACTCGCTATCACACAGGGGGCTGAAAAAGGCCAGCTCGCAACCCAGGTCCTCGAGCACGCGCAGATTCTCCTCGTAATAGAACGAGAACGCCTCGTCACGCGCGACGGCGACGATGGGCCGCGCTCCCGCGATCGGCTCCAACCGGTAAGGTTCCTCGCGGATATCGGGTGCCGTCGCCGCTATTTCGAGCAAGCGGTCGACGTCGATGCTCTTTTCCACCAGCTCGGCCATCTTGTCGATGCGCGCGAAGAGCTGCTCGACCTCGTCGGCGGTCACAAGCCCCAGATGCCGGCTTTCGAGCGAGAACGCCTCGTCGGCGGGGATATTCCCCAAAACCGCGACGCCCGTGTGCTTCTCGATCGCAGGCGCCGCGTAGGCGCAGGCAGCGGCGCTCGTCTTGTTCAGCACGACGCCGCGCACGTTCGCACAAGGCAGGAACTCGGCGATGCCGCGGATTACAGCGGCGAGCGATAAAGACGCCCCGCGCCCGTTCACCACTAAAACGACCGGCGTTTCCGTGTCGCGCGCAACCTGGTAGCTGCTCGCGTCGGCCACGCCGGGCGCCATGCCGTCGTAGAAGCCCATGACCCCCTCGAGCACCGCGACATCCGCGCCCGCGGCGCCGCGTGCGAGCAGGGCGCGCAGCGTCGGGGCGTCGGTGAAGAAGCCGTCTAAGTTGCCCGAGCGCGCACCCACGACGCGGCGGTGAAAGAGCGGGTCAATGTAGTCGGGGCCGCATTTGAAGGCCGCGCATGCAAGGCCGCGACGCGCGAGCGCGCGCAGGAGCGCGCACGTGACGACCGTCTTGCCGCTCCCGCTCGAGGGCGCAGCGACCATGAAGCGCGGGATGGACGTGCTCACCGGGCGCCACCTTCCCCACCTGCGGCGCTGCAGTTAGCAAGCGAGACCACCTCAACGGATGGGTTCCCCTCGACAGAGGGGTCCTCCCCGAAAGGCGACTCAGCAAGCGCGCCGACTTCGGCAAGCTCCTCGGCATCCGCGCTCGCACCGCGCGCACTGACGAGGAACACGGGGTTTTGCGCCTTCATAAGATGGTGCGAGCCTACAGCCTCGGCACGGGCGGCCGACACCTGGCACGCTTCGAACCCCTTAAAGCGCGAACCCGAGAGGAGCGCGCACGCCTCGGTGAGCGTCTCAACGGTGACGCATGGCACGCACAGGCGAACCTGCGAGTTCTTCTCGAGCGCCGCCTCCACGATGGAGGGAAGCTCGCCCGCGCTCCCGCCGACGAACACGGCGTCGGGGACGGGCAGTTTTGCGAGCGCTCCGGGGGCGACACCGGGGACCGCATGCACGTTGCCGCACCCGAATGCATCCGCGTTCTCTCGGATGAGCCGCACGCCGGCCGCGTTGCGCTCGACCGCCCATACCGACCCCGCTCGCGCGACGAGCGCCGCCTCGATCGACACGCTCCCCGTGCCGGCGCCGACATCCCACACGGTGTCGGTCGCGGTAAGGCGCAGCTTCGCGAGCGCGACGGCGCGCACCTCCTGCTTGGTCATGGGAACGTCGCCGCGGGTGAAGAGCTCGTCGGGAATGCCCGAGGAAGCGTACGGCCAGCGGGAGCTCGCGGCGCGGGATGCGCCCACAGAGTCCGCCGCGAAAGAAGCCGCCGCGGGCGCAGACGCGCCGGCCGGCGCCTCGGAGGCTGCGCTAGAGCCCGCAGGCGACCCGGCGCCGCCTGCGGGCTCGATAAGCATCACGTTCAAGTCGTCGAACGTCTGACCTGCGATTTCACTTGCGGTCGCGCAGGTGATGCGCTCGTCGGGGTACGACAGGCGCTCGGCCACCGTCACGCGCGCGTCCCCGAAGCCCGCCTGCACAAGCTCGCCCGAAAGCCGCGAGGGGTCTTCCCCGCCCGACGTGGCGAGGAAGAGCTCACCTGCGCGCTCGGCCTCGGCCACGATGTCGCACGCCACGCCGTGAGCGCTCGCGAAGCGCCAATCCTGCCATGGACGCGCGAGGCGCGCGGCGAGATACGACGCTGAGCTTATGCCGGGAATGACGCACACGTCCACCTGCGCGTCTCCGGAGAGCGCCTCCACCAGGCGGCGCGCGCCGCTGAACAGCCCCACATCGCCCGTCATCACGACCACGGCGCGCTGCCACGACGCCGCATCGGTGAGAGCGGCGACGATGTCCGCCGTCTTCACGAGCTCGCATCTCACCACATCGGGCGGTACGTCGATGCTGACAAGCGCGCGATGAGCGCCGATGACCACGTCGGCGATGTCGATCGCGTCGAGCGCCGCGCGCGAGAGCAAGTCGGGGTTTCCGGGCCCCGCCCCGATGATCGTTACCTTTCGCATGGAATCTCCCGATACCCGCGCGGCGTGACCATACGGCCGCCTACGCGCTTCGTGTCCGCGTTGCCGACGAACACGGTGGTGAACATGTCGGCGTCGAACTCCCCCAGCTCGGAGAGCCTGCACATGCCCGACTGCTGCCCCTCGCGCCCGATGTTGCGTACCCAGCCGCAGAGCGTGTCGGGGGCCTTCCATTCGAGCATAATCTTCGCCGCGCGCGAGAGCCTATCGGCGCGCTTTCTGCTGCGCGGGTTGTACAAACAGATGCAGAAGTCGGCGCTCGCCACGGCGGCGAGCCTGCGCTCGATGACCTCCCACGGCGTGAGCAGGTCGGAGAGCGACACGACCGCGAAGTCGTGGGCAAGCGGGGCGCCGAGCACCGCCGACCCGCTCTGAGCCGCGGTGGCCCCGGCGATAACTTCCACGTCTACATCGGGGTAGTCCTCAGCAAGCTCCAGCACGGGGCTCGCCATGCCGTACACGCCCGCGTCACCGCTGCACACAAGCGCCACGGCTTCTCCGCACTGCGCGCGCGAAAGCGCCAGGCGGCACCGTTCGACCTCGTGCATCATCGGCGTCGCGAGATGCGCCGCGTCGGGCACGGCGGCGAGCGCGAGCTCCACGTATTTCGTATACCCCACAACGATGTCGGCCGCCTCGAGCGCGCGCCGAGCCGCAATCGTCATGCCGTCGGGGCCGCCCGGGCCGATCCCCACCACGAAGAGCTTTCCCATCACCGCTCCTTAAACGAAAGTTCGATAGTTACCTTGGAAAACGCGACGGTCACGCCGCCGTGAGCGAGCTTCGGGAAGATAAGTTTGCCCCCGCCCGCGAGCGCCGCGCGCTCGCACACATTGTCGACCCCCACCGTCGCGCGCACGAAATCAGATGGCGAAACGCTACCTTCGACCTGCGACAACTCCTCTGCGGAATACGTCGCAAGCGGAATCTTGCGCGCGCGGCAGAAGGCGAGCAGACCCTCCTCGTGCGCCTTCACGTCGATCGTCGCCGCCTCGCGCACGGCCGAAGGCGAGATACCCGCCTGCCCGCACGCGAGAAGAAACGCCTCCCCGATCGCTTCGGCGCACGCACCGCGACGGCACCCTATGCCCGCAACGATGCAGGGCACGACAAGGCGAAGCGGCTCGGGCGCAGGCGCCTGCGCCCGCACGCCCGCCGGCTTCCCCGTCTCACCGGCGGGCACGACATCGCCCGTCGTCTCCGCTGCGCGAACGGACGCACCTGCATTCGCGCCAGCGAACGGCGACACGACAATATCGGCCCGAGCGCGGTCGGACGCAATGTCAACCCCCTCAGGCGGCTGTCCCGAAATCGGCATGTCGGAATAGAGCGCCACGCGCCCGCCCGAAAGCAGCCGCGCCGACACTCGCTTGATGGCCTCGGGATTCGAAACGGCGAGCCCCGCACAGCGCGCCCACGTATCCACCGCCCACACGCCGCGGACGTCGGTCGCCGTGGTGATGACGGGGATGGCCCCTGCCGCGCGTGCCACAGTTTGCGCAAGCTCGTTCGCACCGCCCAAATGCCCCGACAAAAGCGGGACGGCAAAGCGCCCCGCCTCGTCGATCGCCACAACCGCGGAATCGCTTGCCTTCGAGGCGACATGCGGCGCGATCGCCCGCACGGCGATGCCCGCCGCGCCCACGAACAGAAGCGCGTCCGACGCTTCCCACGCGAGCGCCGTCCATGCGCGCAGGTCGGCCTTCCCCTCGCCGAACCCGCGCGAAACGGAAACGTCCCAGCCAGGGTCATCTTCACCTGTCTGCGCGCAATCGGAAAGCGCGTGTGCGGTGCGCTCCGCCAACGCATACCCCCTCTCAGTGAACGCTATGCAGGAAACCCTCATCTAGCGCACCACCATCGTCGAGAAGTAGCTGCCCCGATCGGGCACATCGTCGACCGAGCGGTACACGCGCTCGCCCGGAAGCCCACAGTCCTCTACGAGCTCGGCACCGTCGAAGGCGCCCTCCTCGCGAAGGATGCACTTCGTGTCCGCAAGCGAGCGGCGCGCCTTCATGACCACCTTCGTCCCCGGCCAGCCGATTGCGCGGCGCACGTCGTCGTAGCCGCCGGGCACGATGTGCAGAGGCGACGACATCTCGGGCGTGAGGTCGCGCTCGAGTGCCGCGGCGACCGCGCAGAAGCTCGGCACGCCGGGAATGGCGCGCGCCTCGAACCCGCAGGCGCGCACGTCGGGCGCTATGCGCTGGAAGGTGGCGTAGATGCTCGGGTCCCCCAGGTTCAGCAGCGCGACGTCGCGGACCGCATCCAGGTGCGCGACAAGCTCGCGAACAAGCGAGGCATGCTCGGCCGCGCGGCACTCGGCGTCGCGCGTCATCGAGAATCGCACGGGGATCACCGTCTTGCCTGTAAGGTCGACGGCGCCGCGCACGATGTCGAGCGCGACCATGGCCCCGTCCGCCGTCTGCGGTGCGGCGATGACCGGACACGATTCGATTGTGCGGACGGCCTTGATCGTGAGCAGCTCGGGGTCGCCAGGCCCCGTGCCCACCCCGTACAGCACGCCTTTACTCATACGTAGCCCCCAATTCCCCGATAACTGCATCGGCGCCCGACGTGCGGAAAAGCTCGCGGCGCTCGGCGTCGAACACGACCGCGGCGATGTCGCATGCGCCCGCCGCGCGGCGGCGCAACCTGTCATCGATTGCCGCAGCGAGCGAGGCGCGCGCAGCGTCCCCCACGCCGGCGGCCTCGATTACCTCGAGCGCCGCCGTGGTCGTGACCGACGACATGATCTCGCGCACGGTCTTCGTTCCCGCGCCGGCCAAGGCCGCGTGGGCGGCCAGAATCTCCGCGCGGCAGTCGGCGGTACGCGAATGGGTGTCCATGATGCCGCCCGCGACCTTCACCAGCTTGCCGATGTGTCCCACAAGAAGGACATTGGTAAATCCCTCGCGAACGCAGCAATCAATCGCATCGCCCACAAAGTTGGAGATGAAGACCACCGGCGCACCGTTTAGGTGAAAATGCCCCGAGATGAACTGCGCGCCGTAGTTGCCGGGCGTGAGCACAACTCCGCGCCGCCCCATAGCCGCATGCTGCCGGATCTCGAGCTCGATACTGTCGCGCAAGGCAGCGAGGCTGCGCGGCTCGACGATGCCCGTCGTGCCCAGGATGGAAATGCCGTCCTCTATCCCCAGGTGTGGGTTGAAGGTCTTTTCGGCAAGGGCAACACCCTCGGGTACCGAAATCGTCACAGCAATATTTCCAGAAAAGCCGTGCGCGGCGCACACCTCGCGCACCGCCGAAGTGATCATCGCGCGCGGCGTCGCGTTGATAGCGGCCGACCCCACCGGCTGCTCGAGCCCGGGCAACGTCACGCGCCCCACGCCCACGCCGCCATCGACGGAAACTTCCGATTCGCGCGCGGGCACGCCCTTGCTGCCCGCAGCGCCCGTGCCCGACCCCGCATGTTCCACGCGCGCGTACACGAGCACGCCGTCGGTCACATCGGCATCGTCGCCTGCGTCCTTTCGCACGGCGCACTGGGCGCACCCCTCGCCGATACATGCGTCAACCACGTCCGTCTCGACAGGCAGCCCGCCGGGGGTGACGATCGACACGCGGCCGACGGGCTTTCGTGACAAGAGCATCTCGCAGGCCGCCTTCGCCGCGAGCGCGGCGCAGCTCCCCGTGGTGTAGCCGCAGCGCAGGCGGGTCGTCCCGGTATATATGTAGTGCTCGAAGGCCACGCTAGCTGCTCGCCTTTCGATACCCCGTGGCAAACGAAGGGTCGTAAAGCTTGCTGCGCTCGTACGACTCCGCTTGCGCGCCGTTGTGCGCAAGCCCGCCACGAGCTCCGAGCACGCGGCCCACCACCACGAGCGCCGTGCGGTCGATGCCCTCTCGCGCGCCCGCATCGGCGAGCGTGCCCACTGTGCATCGCACCACGCGCTCCTCAGGCCAGGTCGCCTTGTACACGAGCGCCGCCGGCTCGTCGGAGCTGCGGCCCGCGCCTAAAAGCTCGGCGGAAAGCTCGGCGAGCATACCCGAGCTCAGGAAGATGACCATAGTCGAGCCGCTTTCCGCCATGGTGCGCATGCCCTCGCCCGCGGGCATGGGGGTACGTCCGGAAAGCCGCGTGATCACGACCGACTGGCTGATTCCCGGCAGCGTGTATTCCTGGCGAAGCGCCGCCGCGGCACCGCAAAAGCTCGACACGCCGGGCACCACCTCGTAGTCCACGCCGCGCGCGTCGAGCGCGTCCATCTGCTCCTGGATGGCGCCGTACAGGCACGGGTCGCCCGTGTGCAGGCGCACCACTTCCTCGCCCCGCGCATCCGCCGCGCACATCACGTCGAGCACTTCCTCCAAGGTCATGTGCGCGCTGTCGTAGACGACGCAGGATTCCTTGCACTCGGCGAGCAGCTCGGGGTTCACAAGGCTTCCCGCCCAAACGACCACGTCGGCCGCGCGCAGAAGGCGCGCCCCGCGCAGCGTGATAAGGTCGGCGGCGCCCGAGCCTGCGCCAACGATATGAATCATCCGAGCCTTCCCTTCCCGTTTCTCATCGCAACCGTTTACGCCGCCATTCGCGCAGCGGGCAAAACACGGCGCCTGCGGCAGCAATCGGCGCAAATACGCAGGCAGGAGGCGCAATGTCGCCCGCCCTGGCTTTGACACGTTCACAAGTGCCCACTATCATAGTAAAAGTTTCGGCAACGAGCATATGACAATCGGATAAAAGGAAATGACCGGCGCGGCGCCCGCACAGCCCGCGCTGGCTTGCGGAGGGAACCAGGTGGGAATCCTGGGCAAGGGACATTACTGTATAGGACGCGCGGGCGAACCGCCTCGCGCCCCAAGCCAGACTGCTTCGCCTTTTCCTCACGGCATCGCCGTGGCGTTAGCTCCTTGTGAACCCCGAGGGGTGCGCTTTTCTTTCGCTTGTGCCGACAAGCAACTGTCGCCGGGGGACCGGCAAACCGAGGAAAGGAAAAACCATGTCCGACCAGATGTCACGCCGCGGCTTCATGGGCGCCGCAGCAACCGGAGCCGTCGCGCTCGCCGGAGTCGCGCTCGCGGGCTGCTCCAACACCTCCGCGAGTTCCGAGAAATCGAGTGAAAAGGAGAAGGCCGTGAAGCCGGTCATCCTCGTCACGAGCTTCGGTACGAGCTACAACGACTCGCGCCACATCACCATCGGCGCCATCGAAGACGCTATCCGCGAGAAGTACTGGCAGGACTACGACATCCGCCGCGCCTTCACCGCGCAGATCATCATCGACAAGCTGAAGAAGCGCGACGGCATCACGATCGACAACATGACCGAGGCGCTCGACCGCTGCGTGGAAGACGGCGTGAAGGAAATCGTCGTGCAGCCGACGCATCTCATGGGTGGCCTGGAATACACCGACGTGAAAGACGAGCTCGACAAGTACGCCGACAAGTTCGACAAAATCTCGCTCGGCGACCCGCTGCTCACCTCCGACGATGACTACAAGAAGGTGGCCGCAGCCATTAAGGAGAACATGGCGTCCTTCGACGACGGCAAGACGGCGCTGTGCCTCATGGGCCACGGCACCGAAGCCGATTCCAACGCCGACTATGCCAAGATGCAGGAAGTGTTCAAGAACGAGGGCTTGACGCAGTTCTTCGTCGGCACCGTCGAGGCTGAACCGACCTGCGAGGATGTTATCGCCGCCGCGAGCGCCGCAGGCTACAAGAAGGCCGTGCTCGCGCCGTTCATGGTGGTCGCGGGCGACCACGCGAACAACGACATGGCAGACGAGACCGACCCCGACAGCTGGGCTGCGAAGTTCGTGGCCGCCGGCTTCGAAGTGACGTGCCTGCTCCAGGGTCTGGGACAGAACGTCGCGGTCGACGACATCTACGTCTCGCACGTGGACGACGCCATCGCCAAGCTGTAAACTCGCCGCGCACGGGGGCGCCGGTCGCGTCCCCGTGCAACGGGCATGCGCCTTTCCCCGACGACGACGCATGCCCGTTGCATTCGCATCCCGCCCGCCCACCGCACGGCGCGGGCGGTCGAAGCGATTGAAAGGAACCCCTCCATGTTGAAGAAAACCCTCGTCTTCGCCCTGTCGGCGGCGCTTCTCGCGTTCTCGCTCGCCGGCTGCGCCGGAAATTCAAGCGACAGCGCAAAGGCAAGCAATACCGATTCCCAGGAAAAGACCGAGCAGGCGGCCGATGCGACCGAGGGCGCAAGCGCTGCCCCCATCACCGCCGACAAGGTGGCCGACGGCACCTATCCGATCACCGTAGATTCCAGCTCGAACATGTTCAGGATTGTGGACGCCCAGCTCATCGTGGAAAACGGCTCCATGCACTGCGTGATGACGCTTTCCGGCACGGGCTACGGCAAGCTCTTCATGGGCACGGGCGACGAGGCTGCCGCCGCGAGCGAGGCCGACTTCATCCCCTATGTGGAAAACGCGGAAGGCAAGTACACCTACGACGTGCCCGTTGATGCGCTCGACGAGGACACCGCCTGTGCCGCGTGGAGTATTAGAAAAGAGCAGTGGTACGACCGCACGCTTGTGTTCGAATCCGCCGGCGTCGATCTGCGCGCCGACGCACTGAAGTAACGCCATGCGGTTGATTCTCCCCAAGGGGGAAAACAGGAAGCGCCACAGCATCGCGGCGCGCGCGATCACCTGCGTTCTCGTCGCCCTGCTCGCGCTTCCCTTCGCGGGGTGCAGTGCGAGCCCGAACGCGACCGGTGGCACGGCGGGCTCTCAGGAATACACTGTGAATGTCTCGCTTTCCGGCGGGTCAGGGCGCGCAAGCATCGCCTCACCCACCACAATTGTGAAGGATGGCGACACCTACACCGCGACCATCACCTGGTCGAGTTCGAACTACGACAAGATGACCGTCGACGGCGTGGACTACGCACCCGTAAACGACGGCGGCAACTCCACGTTCGAGATACCCGTCACGCTCGACGAGGACATCGCCGTGTCGGCCGAGACCGTCGCCATGTCGACGCCGCACACCATCGACTACACGATCCACTTCGACTCATCCACCATGAAGGAGAAATCGGGCGACGATGCAAGCGGCGGCTCCCCTGCGGGAACGGCTTCAAGCGCCGCGGCCGACTTCCACAACGCCGATTTGGGCTGTGGCTGGGAGCCGACGGGGGCGCTTCAGCTTGAATACGCCGAGCACTTCACTGTCGACGAGTTCGAAGGCGGTCTGCGGCTTATCTGCGTTTCGAATGGGGAGCGTTTCCTCGTGGTGCCGCAAGATGCGAAGGTACCTGATGGGTTGAGCTCCGACATCGCGGTCATAAGGCGCCCCGCCGACAAGGTGTACCTCGTGTCGTCGGCGACGATGTGCCTGGTCGACGCGCTCGATGCGAACGACAATATCATCATGTCGGGCACGAAGGCCGACGATTGCTCGGTCGCAGGCTTCAAAAGCGCGCTCGAAAGTGGGGCGATCGCCTACGGCGGCAAGTACAGCGCGCCCGACTACGAGCGAATATCGGCCTCGGGCTGCACGCTCGCCATCGAGAACACCATGATCAACCACACGCCCGATGTGAAGGAAAAGCTGCAGAAGCTCGGGCTCGTCGTGCTCACCGAACAGTCGTCGAGCGAGCCCGAAGCACTCGGGCGCGTCGAGTGGATTAAGCTTTTCGGCGTCCTGTTCGACAAGGAAGACGAGGCCGCGCACCTGTTCAACGAGCAGAAGGCCCGCGTCGAGCAAACGTCGGTGCTCGCGTCGTCAGGTAAAACCGTGGCGTATTTCTACATTAACTCGAACGGGGCCGCCGTCACGCGGCGGGCGGGCGACTACGTGGCGCAGATGATCGAGCTTGCAGGCGGCAGTTATGCGCTCGATGACGCGCAGACGGCGTCGACGTCAGGTTCGTCAGTAACGCTCGAAATGGAGCGCTTCTACGCGACGGCGAAGGATGCCGACATCATCGTCTACAACGGCACCATCGACGAATCGGTTGCCACCTTGAACGACTTCGTAGGCAAAAACGCGCTATTGTCGCAGTTCAAAGCCGTGAAGAACGGCAACGTCTGGGTCACAAGCGCCGACATGTACCAGCAGATGACTTCTACCGCCGACATTATCGACGAGCTTCACGGGGCGTTCACCGGCGATGACGCGAGCGACTTCCATTATCTGAGGAAGCTCGGTTAGCGCCATGAGAAGCCGGCTTTCCATGGCATACGACGAATCGGGGCGCGCCGCGCGGTGTCGCGTCGTGACGGCGCTGCTCGCTGTTGCCCTCATCGTGCTCGTCGGGGCCAACCTGTGCATCGGGAGCGTGCTCGTGCCCGCAGACCACATCCCCGGCATCCTTTCGGGCGGCGCGGCCAATTCCATGGAAAGCCAGGTCATCTGGGAGATTCGCCTGCCGCGCGTGCTTTCAGCCGTGCTTCTCGGCGGGGCACTTTCGCTTTCCGGGTTCCTGCTGCAGACGTTTTTCAACAACCCCATCGCCGACCCGTTCATCTTGGGCGTCTCCTCGGGCGCAAAGTTCGTCGTCGCGCTTACGATGATCGTACTTCTAGGCGCGAACCAGGCCATGTCCTCGCCGGCCATGGTGGCCGCAGCGTTTCTGGGCTCGCTTATCACCATCGGCTTCGTGCTCCTCATCGCACGGCGCATAAGTTCCATGGCCATGCTCATCGTGGCGGGCGTCATGGTGGGATACATCTGCTCGGCGGCGACGAACTTCCTCATCGCCTTCGCCGACGACCAGTCCATCGTGAACCTGCACAACTGGTCTTTGGGTAGCTTCTCGGGTTCGAGCTGGGACGACATCGCGGTCATCGCGGTCGTGGTGATCACCGTGAGCGCATGCGTATTCGCGATATCGAAGCCCCTTTCCGCCTTCCAGCTGGGAGAAGCCTACGCGAAAAGCGTCGGTGTGAACGTCGAACGCTTCCGCGTGGTGCTCGTCCTTCTAGCGAGCATGCTCTCCGCCTGCGTGACCGCGTTCGCTGGTCCGGTGTCGTTCGTAGGCATCGCGGTTCCGCATCTCGTGAAGTCGGCGCTAAAGTCGTCGAAGCCCATCCGCGTGATTCCTGCGTGCTTCTTGGGAGGCGCCATCTTCTGCGCGGGCTGCGATTTGATCGCGCGCACGCTGTTCTCTCCCGTCGAGCTTTCCATCAGCGCCGTCACCGCCATCTTCGGCGCTCCGGTGGTTATCGCGCTCATGTTGAAGAAGCGGGTGAGGTAGATGGGGGAATTCGTGCCGCGGCCCAAAACGCTCGGAGGGGACATTCCATGCTTAGACAGTCCTGAGCTCGCACGAAAGCGCCAGAAGGCACTTTCGGCTCGTGCGGAACTGCGCGCGGAACGCCTCCTCCGAGCGGAGCCGAACCTCGAAACTACGGTCGAAACGCAGGCTGACGGAGCGCCGCTTTTCCACATAAGCGACCTGTCGGCGGGCTACGACAAGAAGGTCGTAGTCGAAGGCGTCGATCTGGAGGTTCGCGCGGGCGACGTCGTGGCGCTCATCGGGCCGAACGGCTCGGGCAAGTCGACCATCTTAAAAACCATCACACGCCATCTGGCACCGCTTGCCGGCGCGGTCGAGCTCGACGGGCGGGAGGTTTCCCGATGGAAGACGGCGGAGTTTGCAAGGAACCTTGCCGTTATGCTGACAGATCGCCCCCGGACCGAGCTCCTCACCTGCCGCGATGTCGTAGAGGCGGGAAGGCACCCCTACACCGGGCGAATGGGCACACTCTCGCCCGACGACCAAAGTCGGGTCGACGAGGCCATGAAAACCGCACATGTGGAAGAGCTCGCCGAGCGCGACTTTATGCAGATAAGCGACGGGCAACGCCAGCGCGTCATGCTCGCACGCGCCATCGCGCAGGATCCGCGTGTGCTCGTGCTCGACGAGCCCACGTCGTATCTCGATATCCGCTACCAGATCGACCTGCTGCGAATACTTCGCCACCTTGCGAAATCGCGGAATGTGGCTGTCATCATGTCCATCCACGAACTCGAGCTCGCGCAGAAAAGCGCCGACAAGGTGATTTGCGTGAAGGACGGCCGGGTCTTCCGCGCCGGCGCACCCGAGGACATATTCACGCGCGAGACGATTGGCGAGCTCTACGGCCTTCAACATGGCACCTTCAACGAGCGCTTCGGCAGCGTGGAAATTGGGCGCCCACACGGCGATGCGCACACGTTCGTCATCGCCGGCGCAGGTACGGGGTCGGCTGTGTTTCGCCAGCTCATTCGGCAGGGCAAGGCGTTCTACGCGGGCGTTCTGCACGAAGGGGACATCGACTGCGAGCTCGCGCGCGACCTGGCGATGGAATGCGTGGCCGAGCGCGCCTTTGAGCCGATCGGGGATAAAACCATAGCCCGCGCCAAAGAGCTCCTCGTCCACTGCGCGCGCCTTATCGTGTGCCCCGCCGCCTTCGGCACCATAAACGCCCGCAACGCAGAGCTCGTCGAGTTCGCGCGCTCACATGGTATCGAGGTCATGCGAGCGCGCGAAGGCGCATCGGAGGATTCCCAATTGGGGTGGAAAGGATAAACTGGACTTTCTTTTAAGGATCCTCAGGCTACAGCTCCTACGCCGACGAGGTCTCCAAGGCGCCGGAGAACCTCGTGAACAGGAATTTCCACGCCAACGAGCCCAACCGGCTGTGGCTCACCGACATCACCGAGTTCAGGCTCCCGGGCGGCGAGAAGGTCTACCTGAGCCCGGTCATCGACTGCTTCGGCGGGATGCTCGTCGCCCGGTCGATCGGGCTGCACCCCGACAAGCGCCTCACGAACTCGAGCCTGCGCCTAATCCAAGCGAGATTCCAGACTCGACAGGCCATTGAGAGTCAGGTCGTTGGCGACCTCAGAGACGCGCACGATAGGAACCGAGCCGTCAGACAGCGCCCACGTGCGATAGATACCGATAATACCCGACAGCAGAAACGCCAGATAGTAATCGAACATCTCGTCCTTGAGACCTTGGGGCAGCAGATCGCGCTCGGCAATCTCGTGCTCGAGCGGCGCACGAAGACGAGCCATAAAATCATCGAGCGGAATGTTCTCGATCAGCTGACGATTGAGCACCAGGTTGTTGCATAACGCCTCGTTAACGGTTTTAAAGAAGGTCGCCGCCGCGCCCAGGGCGCGCTCGTTGGTGTCACCGTCCATTGAAGCAAGCGTCTTTTCGACCGAATCGACGATCATCTCGACCACATCGGCGGCGATGGCATCGAGCAGGCCGTCGACCGTGCCAAAATGCACGTAGAAGGTCTTACGATCGACATTTGCCTCACGCGCGATGGCACTCACGGTAATATCGGCAAGCGGCTTTTCCATGAGCAGACGCTCGAAAGCGGAAAGGATGGCATTGCGGCTGCGAACGATGCGGCGATCAATACGCGGTTTGCTGGTGGCCATGGGCGTGTCCCTTCGATATGCGGGCATTCATCAACAGATGAGAGATAATCTACGTAAGAGGATTATCCCCCATACAGCACAAATATGCCCCGCATCATGAAGAACGCACGACTGCCCTACTGCGACTTAGGGTGCTTCTTCTTATTGAGTGCCGACGGAGACACGCGGATACCGTCGCCTGTCTGTCGCACATAGGCTTTATGAGCCGGCTTAGCGGTCCCAGAAGCCTTCTGAGCGTGCTTCTTGGGATCAACGGTAACAGCATTCATGGGGTGCGGCTTAGTGGGCGCAGAGGGCGTCTGAGGCGTACGGCCGAGCTTGCGCATCACACGATCCCAGCGCGCATGGATGCTCTCGTTGTGGGCGCTCTTAAGGCCCAGCAGGGGCGCAGCCAATATGGTCGGCGCGATAAACGTAATGAGGCGCCACAGCAGATAGCCGGCGGTCGATGCCGACCCAAAGAAATGACCCAAGAACAATGCAAAGCCGCCCTCGGCGCCACCAGTTCCACCGGGCAAGGGGACCGCAGAGCTCAGCAGCTGGACAAAGGCGCTCGCGGCCATGACCGAGAAAAAGTCGACCTCGTGGTGGCCAAAGGCAAGCATCAGGAAATACGGCACGAGGTAGAAAAACGCGAGCTGCAACATGGTGATGACCACCGTGAGCAGCATGGACGAAAAGTGGCCGGCTGAAAGCTTGAACTTCTCGGAGAAGGAGCAGATCTCGCCATCGACAAACGTGCGCCATCCCTCGATCTTAGTGGCCGAGACACCAATGCGCTCAAGCCAATTGATGATGCAATGGGCGACGCGCGTGACGGTCTTAGGCATGAGCGCGACGGCGAAGATGCCAAGCAAGATGCAGCAGTGCCCACCAAAGCTAAAGACACACAGCAGCGTCATGTCGCCATAGCGCTCGGCAAAAAACGGCATGCGAGCAAGCAATAGGATAGCGCCCCAGGCAACAAGGCCAAACTGATACACGATAAAACGCGTGAACTGCGTGGCGCCGGCCTCGCCGACATTTTGGCCCGCTTTGGTCAGGCGGTAAATCTGGGCAGGCGTAGAGCCCATCATCATGGGTGTCAGATTACCAAAGAAGATGCCACTCGCCTCGACCGAAATGAGGTCGCGGATACCGACGGGCGAATTGGGGTCGAGCCAAACGGCAATCGCGTACGCTACGATACCAAAAAAGAGGTATAGAAACATGCAGAAGCATGCAGCGAGGAGCCAGGGCGCCTGGACGCTCGACATAGCAGCCCAGAACTGCCCCATCTGCCCGGTTACCACCAGATAGACGATATAACCCACCAGCACAACGCCGATAAAGATTGCGCCGCGGCGTGCGCTCTTATTGTCATCGCCGCCCGAGGCCTCAACCTCGACCTGGGGCTTAGACGTATGCTGAGAGGACTCCGTCATGAGACTCCTTCTAACAGTCAAAATATCTTGGATATTGTACCCGTAAGGGCCATAGGCAGAACGCAAAGCTCTGGTTCAAACGGGAATTGCAGACGGTTGTTTGAAAATAAAAACCCGGGCTTCCATAGGAAGTCCGGGTATCAGATGCGTGGTAGCCCGTACCAGATTCGAACTGGTGATCTCCGCCTTGAGAGGGCGGCGTCCTAAACCGCTAGACGAACGGGCCATAGACCTCGGCAGAAAAGAAGTGGTAGCCCGTACCAGATTCGAACTGGTGATCTCCGCCTTGAGAGGGCGGCGTCCTAAACCGCTAGACGAACGGGCCACATGACATCTGCACTGCCGTGCTGCGAGGAAATATATTACGGGACAAAAAACATCAGCGCAAGAAGAAATTCCAAATTGCCGAAAAAATTGTCGGCAGGTTATGGAACGCGCAGGTCAACTGGTTAGCTAGTTCAAGTTGAGATGAGCCAGGAGGGCTTCGCGGTTGTTGGGGATGTTGTCCTCGATCACGGCGTCGAGGGCGGCGTTGAGAAGCTGTCCCAGCTCCGGCCCCGGCTTGACGCCGGCGCGGATCAGGTCGCCACCATTGATGGCAAGCATCTTGAGTGTATAGGGCTCCCCCGCCTGCAGCAGATCGTGGGCGAGCGTACGCATCTCCTCGATCGTCTCGACGTAATAGAAGCACGAGGGCGCCTTGCCGAGCGTGTCGGCACGCTTAAGGTCCATGAGCTCGTCCATCAGACGCGGCGTATCGACACCCTCGCCCGAAAGCGCGCGCATCATATTGAGCAGGCAGGAGCGCTCGGGGCGCAGCGGCTTGTCATGGTATTTGATCAGCAGGCACACATCGCGCACCAAATCGTGCGAGAGCGCCAGGCGATCCATGATGACACGCGCCTTCTTGGCGCCGAGCTCGGGATGACCGTAGAAGTGGCCGCTGCCGTCGTGATCGACCGTAAAGCACTCGGGTTTGGAAACGTCGTGCAAAAACGCCGCCCACATAAGGCTCGACGAGGGCGCGACGCCGTCGCACAGCGCCAGCTCCCCTGCCACCGTCAGCACGCGGGCGATATGCTCGTAGACGTTAAACGCATGATAGACGCTGCGTTGATCAAACCCGCGAGCGGACGCGAGCTCGGGCACGGCGGCGCAAACAAGCTCGGGGTAGCGCAGCATCGCGTCTCCCCCATGGCCGGTCGAAAGGATACCCTCGAGCTCAATGCCCACGCGCTCGCGCGCCACAGCATCGAGCAGCGGCGCGCACTCGGCAAGCGCCTGTTTAGTCTTAGGCTCGATCATAAAATCCAAACGGCAGGCAAAACGCACCGCGCGCAGCATGCGAAGCGCGTCCTCGTTAAAACGACGCTTGGGATCTCCAACGGCGCGGATGAGCTTGCGCTTCAGGTCGCCCTGACTATCGTAGCGGTCGACAAGACCACGCTCGGGATGCCAGGCCATGGCATTGACGGTAAAGTCGCGGCGCGCCAGATCGTCCTCAAGCGAAGCGGCGCGCTCCACACTCTGAGGATGACGACCGTCGGTATAGAAGCCGTCCAGGCGATAGGTGGTGACCTCAATGCGCTCGCCATCGCAAATAGCCGTAATGCCGCCAAATTTAATGCCCGACTCAACTACGGCAATACCGGCGGCCTCGAGTGCCGCCTTGGACTCCTGCCACAGGCCGCTACAGCACATGTCGACATCGTGGCCGGGACGTCCCATCAGGGCGTCACGTACCCAACCGCCCACGTACCAGGCCTCAAGACCGGCATCCTCGAGCGCTCGCAACACGCACAGAGAGGCGGCTGACGGCTGCGTAGCGTTGAGCGAAACATTGCACATTCCTGTGGCCTCCTGCAATTGCGGGCATATCGATTGATGGTTTCCAAGAAGTCTAGCAAGAAATGAGAGCGGGCGCACACGCGAACGCGCTTCAAGCACGATTGGATCCCAAGGCATCGACTACAAACATGAAAAAGCACCCGCCTCGGCAATCCGAGACGGGTGCTCTACAAAGCAAAGATGCAAGGTCCGTGCGCTGCGTTAGCAGACCTGACGGATGGCGATGCCCTTCTGATACTCATCGACCTTAGCAAAATCGCCCAGACCCGGGCACTCGACCACGTTGGCGCCGGTGGCCATCGAGAGGCGCAGGGCGTCCTCGACGCGCTCGGGAGCGTCGTGCCACACGGACAGGAAGGCGGCCAGCGAAGAGTCACCGGCGCAAACGGTCGACAGCAGCTTGACCTCAAAGGTACGGTTGGCAAACCAGATGTGCTCGCCGTTGGAGAAGTACGCGCCGGCGCCACCCAGGGTCAACAGCACGTTCTTGGCGCCCTTGGCATGCAGTTCGGCCATCGCGCCCTTGACAGACTCGTCGTCGCCACCGCTCACCTTAATGCCAAAGATGTCGAGCAGCTCGTCGTCGTTAGGCTTAATGAGGAGCGGCTCCATAGCAATGAGGTCGGCCAACTGATGGCTCGAAATATCGAGCACGAACTCGGCGCCCTTTGCCTTAACGCGGCGAAGCACCTCGGCCAGGAAGCCCTCAGAGGTGTTGGGGGGCAGCGAGCCGCTAATGACCAGGCAGGTCATGTCGTCAAGTGAATCGATGAGCTCAAACATCTCCTGCTCGTTGGCAGCGTTGATGGCGGCACCGGCATTGACCATGTTGTACTCGGTGTCGGGACCGGCGTTGAGGAACACGTTGACACGCGTGATGCCGTCAGTCCACACGGGCTTGACGGGCACGCCAAGGGCCTCGGCGCCCTTAACGATAAACTCTCCCGAGAAGCCGGCGAAGAAGCCCAGGATCGTGGTGTCGACGCCGTAGTGGTCGAGCGTAAAAGAGACGTTGAGACCCTTGCCGTTGGGGGTGTAGACAGCGTTACGGGTGCGGGTGACGGTGTTGGCGGACAGGCCATCGCAGGAGATGTTGTAGTCAATAGCGGGATTTGCAGTGAGCGTATAAATCATGAATGTTCCTTTCACGAAGCAACGTGTTAATGAAAGTATATTCCACACATCGGTAAAAGGCTAGGACAACTCGGTAAACGGTGTGGAAGCGATGAAGTACGGCAGAACATGTCTCCCCCATGGCAGAACAAAAAAGGCGCCCCGGTCGAAACCGGGACGCCGTATGCGCACGAGTTTGTCGCGTTTCGCTTACTTGCGATCGAGCTTACGGACAGCAACGCGCTTGCTGTACTCGTCGACGTGACCAAAGTCGCCGATGCCGACGGACTCAGCAACGTTGGCGCCGGTGGCCATAGCGAGCTTCATGGCCTCCTCGACGTTGTCGCGATCCCTGTACCACTTGTGCAGGAACGCAGCGAGGGTGCAGTCGCCGGCGCAGACGGAAGAGACAAGCTTGATGTTGAACTCACGCTTGGCATACCAGATGTCCTCGCCGTTGGAGAAGTAAGCGTCACCGCGGCTACCACGGGTGAGCAGCACGTTCTGGACGCCGGCCTCGTGAGCCAGCTTCATGGCAACGCGGACCTCGTCGTCGGTGTCGACCGGCACGCCGAAGATAGCCTTCATCTCGTGATGGTTCGGCTTAATGAGCAGCGGCTTCTTGTGAGCGAGCTCCTTGAGCTTGTCGGAGGACAGGTCCAAGACGACGTCGGCGCCACGGGCCTGAGCGTGCTCCATGACCTGAGCCAGGAAGTCGGGCGTAGCTTTGGGAGGCACGGAGCCGGAGACGATCAGGCACTCAAGGTCGCCCGCGGTGTCCAGGATGTTGTAGAGCTCCTCCTGGTGCTGCGGCGTGATCGGAGCACCGGGGTTCAGGATGCCGTACTCGTGCTGGCCATCGTTGACGTAGGTGTTGATGCGCGTGATACCGTCGGTCCAGACCGGGCGGCAGAGGCAACCCAGGTTCATGACCTCCTCGACGATGAACTTGCCCGTGAAGCCGGCGAAGAAACCGAGCGCGACGGTGTCGACGCCCATCTTCTTAAAGGCGAAGGACACGTCGAGGCCCTTGCCGTTAGCCGTGTAGCTGGCCGAGCCGGTGCGGACGTTCTCGTCGGGCTCGAGCGGAGAGCTCGAAACCGTCATGTCGACAGCCGGGTTAGCGGTTAGCGTGTAGAACATTTACAGTACCCCCTGTATATGTGAGGGCCGCGTGGCCGGCCCATTCCAACCACGCGGTTACCTCTGATACCAAATTAGCGAGCTGCGGACTCGAGCAGTGCCTTGACCTCAGCAGCGGTGTTGCAGGCGAGCGCCTTCTCGGCGAGCTCGTCGCACTCGGCCTTGGTCCACTGGCTGATGGTCTTGCGGGCGCGCAGGATGGACGGAGCGCTCATCGAGAACTCCTCCAGGCCCCAGCTGATCAGCAGCGGCTCAAGCAGCGGATCGGCAGCGGCCTCGCCGCACATACCGACCATGATGCCGGCCTTCACGCCGCTCTCGATGATGTTCTTGAGCGAGCGGAGCACGGCGGGATAGTACACCTGGTACAGGTTGGAGATGGTGTCGTTGCCACGGTCGGCGCACATGGTGTAGCCGATCAGGTCGTTGGTGCCGATGGAGAAGAAGTCGGCCACCTCGGCCAGGCGGTCAGCGAGCAGCGAAGCGGCAGGCGTCTCGACCATGATGCCGACCTCGATGTTCTCGTTGAACTTGCGGCCCTCTTCGGTCAGCTCGGCCTTGCACTGCTCGACGAGCTCCTTGACGGCCACGACCTCCTCGACGCAGGTGACGAGCGGGATCATGATCTTGACGTCACCAAAGGCGCTGGCGCGCAGAAGGGCGCGGAGCTGGACCTTGTACTGATCGGGGTTGGCCAGGCAGTAACGCACGGCGCGGAAGCCCATGAAGGGGTTGTCTTCCTTGACCATGTGCAGGTACGGAATCTCCTTGTCGCCGCCCACGTCGAGCGTACGGATGATGACCGGAGCGCCCTTGAGCGCGCTGGCGACCTTGCGGTAGGCGTTGAACTGCTCCTCCTCGGAAGGAAGCTCAGCGGAGTCCATGAACAGGAACTCGGAGCGGAACAGACCGATGGCCTCGGCATCGTGATCGAGCGCGTTGGGCACGTCATCGGGGTTACCGATGTTGCAGGCGATGATCTTCTTGATGCCGTCGGCAGTCACAGAAGGCTTGCCGCGGAAGGCCTCGAGGGCTGCCTTCTCGGCAGCAAAGGCCTCGGCCTTGGCGGTGTAGGCAGCGAGCGTCTCCTCGTCGGGATCGGCCTCGACAACACCCTTGCCACCGTCGACGACGACGGTCATGCCGTTGCGAAGGGCGGTGCAGCTGTTAGAGACCGAAAGGACGGCCGGAATCTCGAGGGCGCGCGCGATGATCGCGGAGTGCGACGTGCGGCCACCGGTCTCGGTGACGATACCGGCAACGTGGGCCTTATCGATCGTGGCGGTCATGGACGGCGTAAGGTCGTGCACGACAACGACGGTGTTCTCGGGCAGGACGGAGAGGTCGACGACCTCCTTGCCCAGCAGCTCGGCCAGAATACCGGTGCGGATGTCGGCGATGTCGGCCGCGCGCAGACGGAACATCTCGTCGTCCATGGACAGGAACATGTTCTCGAACATGGTCGAGGTGTCCATGAGCGCCTGCTCGGCGCAGGTGCCGCCGTCGATGGCGGCGTTGATGGCGTCGGTCATGCCCGGGTCCTGAGCCAGGACAATGTGTCCGCTCATGATCTCGGCCTCGGCCTCGCCCACCGTCTCCTTCATGTGGTCGGCCTGAGCCTGGGTCTTCTCGCAGAAGACCGAAAGAGCGGTCTGATAGCGCTCCTTCTCTGCTGCCGAATCAGCGACCTCGTGCGGTTCAAACGTCAAGTCGGGATCGACGGCGACCATGACGGTGCCGATTCCGATGCCCTCGGATGCGTTGACTCCCTGATACATTCCCATTCCTCTCTCCGTGCCATGTGATAAAGCGTTTTGCCATATCCATGACAAAAGAGCGCAGCTACCTTGATGCAGGTCACTGCGCCCCCAAGTATGAACTTAATTGTTCAACATGCGACCCGTTTGAGTTCTACTCGCCAAGACCGCTCTTGATGAGCTCGATGGCAGCAGCCAGAGCCTCGGCCTCGTCGGCGCCGTCGCACTTGACCTCGACCTCGGTACCGCAGGGGATACCAGCAGCCATGAGGGCCATCGGGGACTTGCCGTTGACCTCCTTCTCGGGGGTGACGACCGTCACGTCGCAGGCGTACTTGCCCATGGTGGAGGCGAAGAGGCCAGCCGGACGCATGTGAAGACCCTGCGGATTGACGAGGGTAGCCTTCTCAGAAACCATAATTGACTCCTTTTTGTGTTTAACCCCTGTCGTGTATGCGGCAGGAGTCAGATTCACGACGTTGTTTATATTAACTCACATCAAACGGTTTTTCATTGTGTTTCGCACGAATTGTTGGACAGATGTCTGTTCTGTCCGCTCGCTCGCCCCGGACCCCGCGCGCGGACCCATGAGATTTCCTGCTCTACAGTCCTGCTCGCACGAAGAGCACATTAAGTGCTCTTCGGCTCGTGCGGAACTCGCGATAAATCTCATGGCCCCCGCGCGCGGGGTCCGGGGCGAGCAAGCTGCGGAAACTCGGTCGGTCCAGAGCAATGTCGGCTGAAAGGAATTCTGGCTTAATATTTGTCCGCCCGGACGATCCGATAGACAGGCAGCGCTATCCCCTTCTTCTAACTTGCGGTGAAATATGGACTGATTTTGGGGTTGAAACGTTTAAACAGTCCTTATTTCACCGCAAGTTAGAAGAAGGGGCATGAAAAAGGCGGAGGCCCTGGAGAGGGTCTCCGCCTTTGTTACAGGGGGCGATGCTATTCGCGTACTGCGGAATTAGACCAGGCGGGCGTTGATCGTCTTGGCGATCTCGGCGGCGTCGGTGGAACCCTTGACGGTGCCACGGAAGTCCTCGTCCATGAGCGCCTCGGCAACCTTGGACAGGATCTTGAGGTGCGTGGTGCCAGCCTGTGCACCAGGGATGAGCAGAGCGATGGCCACGTTGACAGGAGCGCCGTCCATGGTATCCCAACCGGTCACGCCGGACTCGTCCTTAACGACGATGACGGCAGCCTCGGTAATGGCGTCGGACTTGGCATGCGGGATGGCGAAGCCCTCCATCATGCCCGTGGTGCCCTCGGCCTCGCGGGCCAGGAAGGCGTTCATCACGGCGTCGGCGTCGCTGGCGATACCGGCCTTGACAGCCTGGTTGGAAACGAAGATCAGAGCCTCGTCACGAGAAGCGAAGTCCTCGGCGACAAAGACATTCTCAACCTTCACGAAGTCGGCAGCCTCGGCCTTAGGGGCCTCAACGGCAGCGGCCTTGGAAGCCTCAACCGGCTTGGCTACAGGAGCGGCCTTCTGATTCTTCTCGAAGTCGTACTTCTTGAAGGCCACGAACAGGATGCCACCGACAACAGCACCGATGAGGATCGCGAGGACCCACAGCGGACCGTTCTCGACAACGGGCAGGACCAGGAAGCCACCGTGGGGTGCCGGATCGTGGACGTTGAACATAATGGTCAGGATCGAAGCGATGGAGGAACCGAGCATCATGATGGGCATGACGGGCCAGATGTTCTTGGTCATGAACGGAATGGCGCCCTCGGTGATGTGGGTGCAACCAAGGATGAGGTTGACGATACCGGCGTCATGATCCTCCTGGCTGAAGTACTTCTTGCCGACAACGACGGCGAAGGTGGTGATCAGCGGCGGAACGATGCAGGCGGCGGAAACAGCAGCCATGAAGTTGGTGCCGAAGTTGTAGGTGTCGGTGCCAACACCGGCGGCGAGAGCCTCGGTGAGCATAGCGGTACCGGTGACGTAAGCAGCCTTGTTGACCGGGCCGCCCATGTCAAAGGCGCACATGCAGCCGATGGCAAGACCCAGGACAACGGCGCCAGAGGCGGACAGGCCCTTGAGGAAGTCCATCATTGCCGTGTTGATGGCAGCCATGGGGCCGGAGATGCCGAGCATAACCAGACCGACGATGGCGGTCGAGAACAGCGGGTACAAAAAGATTGCCTTGAGGCCGTCCAGGTTCTTGGGCAGGCCGGCAAAGACCTTCTCGAGCAGCAGGATGACATAGCCAGCGAGGAAGCCGCCGACGATGCCGCCCAGGAAGCCGAAGCCCACGCCGGCGCCACCGGCGTCGATCATGCCGGTCTCGGCGTTAACAGGCAGGCCCTGAATGGCGATCATACCGGTAACAAAACCAGGGACGAGCGCCGGGCGCTTACCGATAGACTCGGCGATGTAGGCAGAAAGCACGGGAACCATGAGGTTCATGGCGATGCCGCCGATGATCTTCAGCATAGCGGCGAAGGTGTTGTAGTCGGCAGCCGTCGAATCGAAGGACGTAATGCCCCACAGGAACGAGACGGCGGTCAGGACACCACCGGCAACGACGAAGACCAGCATATGGCTGACGCCGTTCATAAGGTGCTTGTAGATGACGTGACCGATGGACTCCTTCTCCTCGGCCTCGTCCTCGACATCGGCAGCGGCTGCAACCGTGTTGTCGCCCTTGGCGGCGAGCGCGCGGTCAATCAGCTTACCGGCGGCCTCAACGGACAGGGCCTTGGAAACACCAACGGAAACCATGGGCTTGCCGGCGAAACGCTCAGCCTGGACATCCTTATCGGCTGCGACGACGACGGCCTTGGCACCGGTGATCTCGCTCTTGGTGAGCTCGTTCTCGACACCGACCTGGCCATGGGTCTCGACCTTAATAGTCAGACCTCGCTCGGCAGCTGCCTTCTCCAGTGCCTCCTTAGCCATGAAGGTGTGCGCAATGCCGGTCGGGCAACCGGTGGCGGCGATGATGTCAAACTTAGCCATGTGTCCCTCCTTCTTGAGTACAGCGCCCGCGGGCGCTCCCCTACACGCGCTTGGATACGCGTTTTTCCACAACTGAAAGATACCAACCTACTGTCCACGTGAGAAGAGACAAGGTGCAATTCTCCGGTGAAAGGTTCTTTCATAACCGTAAACGGTAGGTGAAAGTTTACCATCAACACTTGAAACGGCAAGGTGTATCTTGTTATTGAAAATCCCCCTATACTATGACATTACAAAACGATTCCGATTTTCATGCCAACCAGGAGCCATCCATGACCGATAGTAGCAAGAGCGCACTTTCCCTCATTAGTACCCATCAGGGATACAGCGAGTCCGAGCAGCGCATTGTCGACTATATATTGGAGCACCAGTCCGAGGCGCCACGCCTCACGGCGGCTCAGCTCTCACGCGCCGCCGCCACGTCCGAGGCGACCGTTTCGCGCTTCTGCCGCAAACTTGGCTTTGGTAGCTTCCGCAGCTTTCAGTTTTCGTTGGCGAGGGATTTGGAAAGCCAGCGCAACGAGGGCCTGACTGACGAGGTCTCACTCGACAATATGGAGCAGAGCCTCAAGAACATCCTAGCTGCCAAGGTGAGCGAGCTTAATGCGACCATCGACGGGATCGACCACGATACGCTGGCGGCTGTTGTACATGACCTTAAGCATGCAGGGGTTATTGAGTTTGCGGCTGTGGGCAATACGAACGCGGTCGCGCTCGATGCGACGTTTAAGTTTTCGCAGCTGGGCCTTCGCTGTATGGCGAGCACCATCAGCGAGACCTCGATCGGGTTTGCACTCACACTACGCCCCGGCGACGTCATCGTGCTCATCTCAAACTCCGGCAAATCGCGCCGACTGAATCGCATGGCAAAAGCGGCTCGCAACTGCGGCGCAACCGTAGTCGTCATCAGCAGCGACAGCAAATCTCCGCTCGCGCGTCTGGCAGACTACACTTTTAATACCGTCAACCACGAAGCGCTGCTGACGACAGGCGACTTTGCGTTCTCTAAGATCAGCGCCACGATGATCATCGAAGTCATCTACAACTTCCTGCTGCCCGAGATTGAAGACGCTCGCGAGCATATCAGCTACTACGAGGAGCTCATCCAGCCCGATAAGGTCGTTGAGTAAAACGCGTAGTGGGACAAAAATTTCAGTCTATTTTGTCCCACCAGCACCGCCGATACGACCTAGCCTCGAACTTCTTCGAGCATCTGCTTTGCGTGGGCCAAGCTTGCCTCCGACTGATCGCCGCTGAGCATGCGGGCAATCTCGGCGATACGGGCAGCGCCAGTCACCTCGTCCAGATGGGTTTGGGGAACGTCGCCGGGCTCTTTACTGACCACGTAATGCTTGTCGGCCATGACGGCGACCTGCGCCAGGTGGGTTACGACAATCACTTGATGCGTGGCGGCAAGATCGGCCAGTACACCTGCCAACGCACGGGCAGTGGAGCCGCCGACACCGGCATCGACCTCGTCAAATACCAGTGTGTCGACGCCGTCAGCATTACCCAAGACCACCTTGCTCGCGAGCATAACGCGGCTGAGCTCGCCGCCCGACGCAATGCGGCGCAGGGGTCGCGGCGTCAAGCCGGCACCGCTGCGATACAAAAGCTCGTAGCTCGAAGGACCCGCCGGCGTCCACTCGGCGCGCGGAAGATCACGCGACTCCCAAACGAGCTCGGCGCCGCCCATCTCCAAGCGTGCCATCTGACGACCAACCTCGTGGCAGAAGCGCGGGGCAGCCGTATTGCGAGCGCGCTTAAGCGCCTTGGCAGCGGCAAACAACTCGCGCTCGGCAGCACCAAGTGATTCACGCGCCTTTTTGATCTGTTCATCGCCATCATCGACCAAGGACAGCAGCTCTTGCGAGCGATCGCGCATGGCAAAAACATCGTCCATGGTGGGACCCCACTGACGCAACAGGCCCTTGAGGTCGGAATACCGCTCACGCATGCGAGCGAGCTCGCGCGGGTCGAAGGCGACGCCATCGCGATAGGCACGAAGCTCGTTCGCGCTATCCTCAAGGGAGATACAGGCATCCGAAAGCGCATCAGCAATGTCGCCCAGTTTGCGATCGACGGTAGCCATACGGGAAAGCTTTGCCACGGCGCTGTTCACGGCATCGAGCGCTCCCCCTTCGGCGACAAGCGATGTATGGGCATCGTTAGCTGTGGCAACCAGAACCTCGGCATGTTCGGAGCGCGGCAGCAGTTCCTCGAGTTCCTCATACTCGCCCGGCTTGGGGTCGACCTCGCCGATGCGCTCGAGGGCAAAGCGCGCCTCCTCGACGCGACTCCCCTGCGCACGCGACGCCTCCTCTACGCGACGGACCTCCTTGGCAGCCGCACGCGACGCCTTGAAGCAGGCACGGTAACGGTCGAGCGCCTCGAGCGCAGAGCGACCAGCCCAGGCATCAACCATGGCAACATGATGCGCCGGATCGAGCAGACGCTGATGTTCATGCTGGCCGCACAGATCCATCATCACGCCGACGCGCTCGGAAAGCTCGCGCACGCTGGCGATGCGGCCGTCAATCTTGACGCGGCTGCGACCCTCGGCAGAAAGGCTGCGCTGCACGGTAAAGCCCTCCGTGTCGTGCGGGCCGTCGAACAAGCGCGCCTCGACGCTCGCCAGCGCCTCTCCCTCGCGCACGGTCGACGAATCTGCACGCTCGCCCAAAATGAGCTTGAGCGCCGAAAGCAGCGCGGTCTTACCGGCGCCAGTCTCGCCGGTCAAAACCGTTAGGCCCGTACTCGGCACCAGCGTCGCCTCGCGAATGAGTGCAATGTTAGAAACCTGCAGCTCATCGATCATGACGGACTCCATAGAATACGCGGCTCACCGAGTTATAGAAGCTCTCGGGGCCGTAATCCAGCAGCAGAACATCTCCGGGCCCGCGGCGCACGGCCACGCTCTCGACCGTGCCATCGCAGGTAATAAACTGTCCGTCGATGGCAATCGCCGGCACGCTCGGGCGATCATCAGACATAAAGATCTCAACGACATCACTCGGCGAGGTCAAAAAAGCACGGGCCTGAATGGTGTGCGGCGCAATGGGTACGCAGACCATACCCGTATAGTCGGGGCTCACGATGGGGCCACCTGCACTGAGCGCGTACCCCGTAGAACCAGTCGCCGTGGACACGACCACGCCGTCGCCACGCAGTCGATCGATATGGTGGCCCGACACCGTGATGTCAAACTCAACCATATCGGACAGGGGACCGCGCGTAAGTGCCATATCGTTGAGGGCAAACGTGCGCACAACATCCTTCGTGCCGTCTTCGCGCACCGAAACGATATCGGCGGCGATGGTGGCGCGGCGGCTCACGTGGAGCTCGCCGGACAGGGCATCGCTCACAACCTGCAAAATGTCGCGCTCCTCGGGGCTCGCAGCAGTTAAAAAGCCCAGGTGACCATAGGAAAGACCAAGGATAGGAATCTCGCGATGGTTGAGGATGCGGGCAGCGCGCAGCAACGTACCGTCGCCGCCGAGCGTAATGACCAGATCTGAGCCATCAATATCAGGCGTGCTTTGAATCTTCGATCGCTGGTCGGCAGCCCATGCGACCTCGTAGCCCTGGCGCGAAAGCCAAAGCTCGAGCATCAGGCCGCTCTCGACCGCCTCTTGCTTGTAGTAATTGGGAACCAGAAAGACCTTCATAGCGTTGCAGCTTTCTCGCTCAAAGCCGATACCTGGGATTGCAGCTCATCGTCGGTGCGTTCACCAGGGGCAAACCTTGTGCCGTACAGGAAAAACTCAACGTTGCCCTTAGCGCCATGGATGGGCGACACGCACACGTCAAGCGGGAACAGGCCCTTGGCGGCAAAAAGCTCAATCGTCGCCACGAGCGTATCGCGGCGGACGGCGGGGTCGGTCACGATACCGCGCTCGCCCACCAGCGCAGCCGGCGCCTCAAACTGGGGCTTTACGAGCGTGCAGAACGAACCCGAAGGCTTCAGGCACGCCAGCACGGCGTCGATGATATTCGCGATGCCGGTAAACGAGACATCACATACAGCCAGGTCGATGGCACCGGCATAGCCAAGCTCAGGCAGCTGCGTCACGTTTGTGCGTTCATGCAGCGTCACGCGATCATCCTGACGCAACGACCAATCGAACTGGGCGCGACCCACGTCCACCGAGACAACGGTCGCAGCTCCGCGCTTGAGCAGGCAATCGGTAAAGCCGCCGGTAGAGCAGCCTACGTCCAGGCAGGCAAGGCCCGTGGGATCGATACAAAACGCATCGAGCGCACCCTCAAGCTTAAGGCCGCCGCGCCCAACGTACGGAATGCGCCCCTTAACGTGCAGCGGCAGGCCCGGCGTCACCTTGAGCCCCGGAGAGGTCAAACGCTCACCGCCGCTCGAGACCAAGCCGGCCATAAGAGTGCGAAGGGCATCCGCGCGATCGGCGCAGATGCCCTGTGAAATCAGTTCGTCATCGAGACGCACGCGTTTCATGAATGCCATCAACCATTCGTATCCGGGGATGCAGCCTGCCTATCTTGGGACTCGTTTGCCGCATCCTCATCGTATTCCTGCTCGAGCTTGTCGGCCTCACGCGGCGTCAGCTCAAACTTGTCGACCATATCGACCGCACGGGAGCCAAGCTCAATCGCCTCGTCAAACAAATCGAGCGATCGCTCCAGGGACGTATCCTTGGAGCGAACGGTGGCGATGATCTGGTCCAGGCGATCCGAGATCTCATCGAAGTTACGGACGGAACCCTCTGGCATGGCTACTCCTCGACGGAGTCGGCCTCGACGGCCTCAGCAGCGTCCGGATCCTCGGCAAGTACACCGGCGGCAGCCTGAGCGGCAGCGACCTTTGCGGCCGCCTCGGCAGCCTGCGCCTCCTCGCGAGCGCGATCCTCGGCCAGCAGCTCTTGGTACAGGTCCTCGCCCGGCAGCTCCTCGCTGCGAGCGATCTTGCCCAGCACGCCGTTGACAAACGATGCGGACTGGTCGGTGCCATAAGCCTTAGCGATTTCGACGGCCTCGTTGATAACAATAGCGTCCGAGACCTCCTCGTCGGTGAGGAAGCGCATCTCGTAGACGGCGATACGCAGCAGGTTGCGGTCGGCGCCGGGCATGCGCATAAGATCCCAGTTCTTGGCGACAGCGCGCAGGGCACAGTCGATGCGATCGATATGCTCGTAGGCACCGCGACAAAGCTCCAGCGCATAGGGGTCGAGGGGACCCTTCGAGATCAGGAAATCGCCCTCGAGGACGCGCTCGAGCGGACTGTCCGTGGCCTCGGCCTGGAACAGCAGCTGCAGCGCCTGACTGCGGGCAAGCGTACGCCCGCGATAAACCTTAAGGCTCAAAGGTTACTCCTTGGGGAAAACGAGGCCGTCGATGCAAACGTCAACGCGCTCGACCTCGACGCCCACCTGGGCATCGATGGCGGTGACCACGGCGGCGCGAACGGCCTCGGCGAGTTTCTTGAACGGATAGCCAAAGAACACCACGACGCGCACGGTGAGTGCAAGCTTGTCGCCGATGACCTCGGCCTCGACCGCCGGCTCGGAAGCCGGGGCCTTAGACGAAAGCATCATGGAGACAAGGTTGGTGGCAAGGTCCTTGACGCCCACGGAGGCGATGCCCTCGACATCCGTGACGGCGCGCGAGACGATGGCGGTCAGAACATCGGGCGAAATGCCGATGCCGTCAATCTTGATTTCCTGGGGCATGAGTCCTCCTAGAAGAGTTGGTTGCTAGACGCGGGAGACGAACTTGCCGTCGCGGGTGTCAACCTTAATGACCTCGCCCTCGTTGAGGTACATGGGGACCTGGATGACAGCGCCGGTGTCGATCGTGGCCGGCTTGGTGGAACCCTGGACGGTGTCGCCCTTAAAGCCCGGGTCGGTCTGGACGATGGTGGTCTCGATGAACATCGGCGGGGTCACGCCCATGAGCTCGTCGTCGGCGAAGAGCAGCTGGCAGATGTCGTTCTCACGCAGCCACTTGGAGTTCTCGCCCACCATGTCCTCGGGAACGGGAACCTGCTCGTAGGACTCGTTGTCCATGAAGATGTAGTCGGTGCCGTCGTTGTAGAGGTACTGGAACTCACGGGTGGTGAGCATGACGCTCTCGAACTTGGTGCCGGCGTTGCAGGTGTTCTCGACGACGCGGCCGCTCTTGATATCGCGAGTCTTGTAGCGCACAAAAGCACCACCCTTGCCCGGCTTGACGTGCTGGAACTCGACGATGGTATAAACCTTGTCCTTAATACGGAGACCGAGGCCGTTCTTGAAGTCGGCGGTAGAAATGGTAGGCATAGCGACCTTTCTTCTTATGGGCAGAACGCACAGGCGTCCAAATTACATACGACCGAAATTATACACTTGCAGACGGCGCCTGCAGCGAGCGCATAAAAAGAGAACGCGGGGCGTCCGAATCGATCCGGACGTCCCGCCCCAAAAATCTATCGAAATGAGCTAGCAATCGATGACGTGAAGGTCATGCGGCGTCTTGGTGAAGGACTCGTAGCCGTTCTCGGTGACCACGCCGTAGTCCTCCAGACGCACGCCGCCCACGCCGGGCAGGTAGACGCCGGGCTCCATGGTGATAACCGAGCCGACCTCGATGATATTCTTGCTGCGGTTGAAGTTGGGCAGCTCGTGGATGTCAATGCCCACGCCGTGGCCCAGACCATGGTTGTAGTAATCGCCATAGCCGGCATCGCCAATGATCTTCTTGGAAAGCTTGAAAATGTCATTGCCCTCGACGCCCGGATGGATGGCGGCGACGCACTCCTCGTGCGTACGGCGCACGAGCGCGTACAGGTCGAGCTGTTCTTGCGTGGGCTCGCCCATCACGACGGTACGCGTCATATCGGAGCGATAGTCGCAGTAGCCCGCGCCATAATCCATGAGAACGAAGTCACCCTTCTCGATCACACGGTCGCTCGGGACGGCATGCGGATTGGCGGTGTTGGGACCGCTCGCGACGATGGAGCCGAAGGCCAGGCTGTCGGCACCGTTAGCGAACATAAAGTTCTCGAGCTCGTTGCGGACCTGCTTCTCGGTCATACCGGGCTTAATATAGCCGAGCATGTGCTGGAAGGCGGCGTCGGTGATCGACTGCGCGTGGCGCATGAGCTCGATCTCCTCGGCGTCCTTGATGGCGCGCATCTTACGGATGTCGTCATGCATCAGCGGCAGCATGCAGGCAACGGAGCGGTCCTCCAGGCCACGCTGAATACCCTGGTAGAAATTGATCTGCATGTCGTCCTCGACAGCGCAGACGCGGCACTTGTTGGCCGCGATCTTGCCGGCGACCCAACCGGAGATGGTGCCCTCGTCCATGTCGTAAACCCAGGGGCTGCCGGCGGGCGTGTTCTCCTCAAAGCTGTTGAGATAGCGCGAGTCGGTATGGAACAGGCACTGGTCGGCCGTAATAAACGCAGCATGCGGGAACTCGAAGGTGTAATCGAAGACGCCCTTGACGCCCGTAAGCCAACGAAGGTTGGCCTCGTCGCGCACGACGATAGCGTCGTAGCCGCGCTCAGCCATCAGGGCACGGACACGCTCGATACGACCGGCAGGACCGGCAGCAAACTCAGACATGCAGATTCCTTTCTTATTGTCCTCATAAAAGCGGGACGGGCCTCGATCGAAAGATGGAATCGCGCGCGATTCGCAACCGATTGGAAACCCGCCCCTCAACATGATACGAAAGACGATGTATGTCAATAAATCCTAGAGAAGTTCTTTGCGAGAAGCCAAGTATGCGTGAGCATGGCGGTCGAGAACCTCGTCCTCAACGCTCGTTAGACGAATGGCGCCGAGCGCCGCGGGCAGCGGCAACATGCTGCGGTTCGAGCGGACAAACTGCTGCCTGCGGAACTCCTCGATATATGCGGCAGGCTCCAGATCGAAGGCAAGCTCCTCGATACCAAAGTCCTCCAGGGAGTCATCGACCTCAAAGACGTAATCGATATCAAAGTCGCAGGCATCATGTGCTAGGCGCGCCTCAAAGCGCATGCCCTCGGACAGCAGCTGGTAGGCAGGAACCTGCGCCGCGGCTTTGCCCAGGCAGACGCGCAGAGTACGCCCCCCTGTCTTGCCAAAATCGAGCGCATGGCGGGCGCTCGGGTTCGTGGCCATCAGTACGTCCTTACGGGCAGTCTGAGACCACTGAACGGCATTGACGAGCGCGACCTCCTCGCCCGCGAGAATCTCGGGAATGGTCTCGGTAAACTGATTCCAGCGGGACTTGCTGCTCGAAAGCATGGTGCCAACAAGTACCGCATAGCCGAGCTTGAGGTCCTCGGGGTCCGCCTCGCGTACAAGGTCGAGGTCACACACGACCAAGCCCGGCTCGGGACGGAACGCGATAGCGGGAAGCGCATGCGCCGACGAGGCAACAAGCGGCTTCATGGTCGTCGCGACCGTGAGCATGGCGTCGAACGTCGTCGGCAGCAAGGCGCACTCGGTGCGACCGCACCACTGATTGGCGCACCAGCAAACAACCGAGCAGGTCGCCGTGTCGCCGACAGCGACAACGAGATCATCGCAGGTAATGCCGTTAGCCGACAGCGCGCCAAAGACGGTATCGGCATCGACCAGCGTAGCACCGGCAGGCGAAACCTCGAGGACGAGCAGCGACACGGCAAAACCGGCGTCAACAAGTGCATGCTCGACAACCTCGCCAAAACGCTCGGATGTGGCGTCGTTCCAAACCACCATCGCACGCTTAGGCTTGCCCACAGCCGAGGCAAACATGCGCGAAAGCTCCTCGAACGCCCCCAATCCGACGCGGACATCGACACTGCGGTTTTGGAAATTGATAAGTTGACGGCGAATCATAGCAGTCCACGCTCCAAAAGCATCTCGGCACAAAGGTAGGAAACGTCCTCGAAGGACTTGTTGCGAATATCAAGGGTAATATCGGCCGCCTGGCGATACAGCGGACGGCGATGCTCAAACAAGCGCGCAGCGTGCTCGGGCGAGCGGAAATCGGGCCGGGTATCGGAGCGACGAATCTGGCGCAACGAGTCCTCAAAGTCGCCTTCGAGGTACACGCATGTACCCATCTCGTGCATCAGCTCAATGTTCACCGGCGTCTCGACGATGCCGCCCCCGCACGATACCAGCAGGCTGCGCTCGCTTTGAAGCGAACGGAGTGCCGAGGTCTCGAGCTCGCGAAAACGATCCTCGCCCTCGGTCTCAAATATCTCGGTCACCGACTTGCCGCATCGACGCACAACCAAGCGATCGGTATCGATGAATCGACGCTTGAACATAGTGCCCACATTGCGCGCAAGCGTCGACTTGCCCGCGCCCAAAAAGCCGATAAAGAAAATATGGTCGCAGCCGTGTTTGATGTGCTGAGACATGGCGAAACCTATTCCTCGCAGGGAAGGTCGCGCAGGGCCCGGCGCTCAAAGATACGGAAGATCTGCGTGTACCACAGGTCCTGGGTTGCCTGCGGCTTGACCAGAATAGTGTCAACGCAGGCAAAATTACCGCTCCACACGTCCGTGTACAGCTGATCGCCGATCAGCACCGCCTCGTCTGCCGTGGCGCCGAGGCGCTTAAGACCCGCCTTCAAGGCAAACGGGGCGGGCTTCATGGCGTGGCTAATGGCCTCAAGTCCCAGCTCGCGTGCAGAGCTCATGACCTGGTCGCGATGCCAGTTGTTGGACACCATGCACAGCTTAAAGCCTTTGGCGCGGGCGGCGTCGAGCCAAGCGGAAACCGCAGTGGGAACCTGCTCGGTGTCGCGCGGCACCAGAGTGTTATCGCGATCGAGCAGAATGGCGCGTTTGCCGTCGGCCCACAGGGTATCAAGGTCGATGCGATCGACCGAGGCAACGTATCGTTTGGGGCTAAAAATCCTCATGATCAATTCCAAGACTGTTGGTGCTCTTCGTAGGTTTGCGAGAAGTACTCCTCGTCCTGCGTAATGTAGAAATACAGGTCATCAGAGTCGGTCGGCTCAAGCGTGGCCTTGAGTGCCTCGAGCGACGGAGAGCAGATGGGCGTGGGTGGCAGACCCTCGTGCTTATAGGTGTTATAGGGGCTATCACTCTGCAGGTCGTCGGCGGTAACCTCGCCACCGGTGACATACATCATGGTCGCATCGCTGTTGAGATAGCGCAGACCGTCGAGCTTGCCGGCAAGGCGGTTGTAGAAGACCGAGGCCACGTGTGCACGTTGATCGGCGTTGAGGCCCTCGCGCTCAACAATAGAGGCAAGGTTAACGATGTCGTAATCGGACATCTCCACACCGTAGCGCTCCTTGATCTTGGCTTCGCAGCTCGCAAAGTCAAGCGACTTGTACTCGGTCTTAAACTGATTGAGCATGGCGCGAATCACGTCATCAGCCGTCGGCGAATCGCCTAACGAATAGGTCTTGGGGAACAAGAAACCCTCGAGCGAGTCGTTGGCGGCGCCCTTAAGGAAGCTATAGTCGTCCACATAGTTGGAGGCCTTGGCCTGGTTGAGGAAGTCTTCCTTAGAGATGCTGTCGTAGGCCTGGGCCACACGGTCGGCGACTTGATCGACCGTCAGGCCCTCAGGGATAGTCAGCGCATTGGAGCCCGCGTTAGGACCTTCCATGAGCTGCTGAACAACCTTGGTCGCATCCATGAGCGTGGTGAACGAGTAGGTGCCAGGCTTAAGCGACATATCAGCGTTGAGCTTTTTTACCGCCGCGTAGTAATCCTTGGGATTTTCGACGATATGGTTCTCGGAGAGAATCGAGGCGATCGTATCGCCCGAAGCACCGTCGGGAATGGTCACCGTAACCTGCTGACCAGCCGCGACCTTCGTATCCTCACCGGTAAAGAAGCCCTTGACGGCAGGCACGACAAAGAAAGCGATAGTAGCAAGCGCGATTACGGCCACCACGACGCCGACAATCATGGGCACCGGGGAGCTTTTCTTTTGGGCACCGCGACGAGCATGCGTGTTGTAGCTCGAGCGGGCCGCCGGAGCAACGCCATGCGAACCGCGAGCGTGATGCGAATGCGATTGGGGGGCCTGCGTTCGCTGGGTAGGTGCCTGATGCTTAAAGCGAGCACCGCCTGCAGGCTGAGCCGAACGAGCAGCGGGCTGCTGAGCCGCGTGAGAAGCCGGATACTGAACCGAACGAGCAGAAGGCTGCTGACCCGTCCGTTGAACAGGTTGGGCCGAACGAGAGGAGGACTGCACCGGGCGCGCGGCAGATTGAGCTGCGCGCTGGGTCGGCTGTGCCGGACGCTGGCCAGGCTGGGCAGGGCGCGACGACGGCTGACGTGTACGATTCGGCTGGCGCGGATCGGGAGCGCTAGGCATGCGAAACCTCCTCGTTTTTACGATCAAGCCACGTCTGCAAAAACAGGCTGGCGGCAATCATGTCAATCTTGCCCCTCATCTGTTTTTCGTTGAGGCCCTGCTCGCGCAGGATACGCTTGGCCTCCTGCGAGGACAGGCGCTCGTCCTCAAACTCCAACGGAAGATCGAGCTCGTCGGCAATCTTTTGCGCAACAGCGGCAACACGCTCGGCCTGGGGACCGGGCTCACCGGCCATGGTCAGGGGACGCCCACTTACCAGGATATCGGGCTCATAGTCCTCGAGCAGGAAGCGGAACGTCTTGGCCATACCGGTGACCTCTGCAGCCGGGAGCACCTTGACAGGCATCGCCATCTTGCCATCACGGCTCGAGACGGCGATGCCGATCCTGGTCTCCCCTATGTCCAGCGCAAGCGCGACCACAGCGACTACCTAGATTCTTAGGCGCCGAGCGCGGTCTTAGCGGCCGCGAGGGCATCGGCGATGCCGGCGGCGTTCTTGCCACCGGCCTGGGCCATGTTGGGACGACCGCCACCGCGACCGTCGACCAGGCCCGCGATCTGCTTGATCACGTTACCGGCGTGGAAACCGGCCTTGACTGCGTCATCGGAGCCGGCGGCGAGCAGGGCCGGGGTGCCCTTCTCGGTCACGCTGGCGACGACGCAGGCGACAGGACCGGCGACCTTCTGGTGCACGGTATCCCACACATTGCGCAGGTCGACAGCCTCAAGGCCCTGGAGCTCAGCGACGACGAGCTTGTAGCCGTCGAGCTCGACGGCGCCCTCGATGGCGCTGGAGATAGCGTCGGAGGAGCCACCGGTCAGTGCCTTCTTGAGCTTGTTGGAAGTCTCGCGCAGCTCGGCCTGCAGGTTCTCCACGCGGGCGGGAACCTCATCCACGCGGCACTTGAGCGCAGCAGCGGCGGCGTCGACGAGCGCCAGACGGTCGGCCATGTAGTCGAGAGCACCCTTAGAGGTCACGGCCTCAATACGGCGGACGTTGGAGCCCGTAGAGGACTCGGAAATGATCTTGAACAGGCCGATCTCGGCGGTGTTGGCGGCATGGGTGCCACCGCAGAGCTCACGGGAGAACGGCTGGTCCTCGGCGCCCACGAAGACAACGCGGACGACGTCGCCATACTTCTCGCCAAACAGGGCGACAGCACCGGCGGCCTTGGCCTCGTCGATGCCCATGACGCGGGTCACGACCGGCTTGGAGGCGAAGATCTGCTGGTTAACCAGGTCCTCGACAGCCTTGAGCTGCTCGGAGGACAGGGCCTCGAAGTGCGTGAAGTCAAAGCGCAGGTGCTCGGGCGTCACCAGCGAGCCAGCCTGGGAGACATGCTCGCCCAGGACCTGCTTAAGCGCGGCGTCGAGCAGGTGCGTGGCGGTGTGGTTGCGACGCAGGAAGCCACGGCGCTCGGCGTCGAGCGCGGCGGTCACGGTAGCACCGACGGTCAGCGTGCCCTCGGCGACGTGGGTGACGTGGGCATACAGGCCGTTGTGGTTCTTGGTATCGGAAATGGTCAGCGCAACGCCCTCGGCGGAAAGCTTGCCGGCGTCACCCTGCTGGCCACCCATCTCGGCATAGAACGGGGTGCGGTCGAGCACGACCTCGACGTCCTCGCCCGCAGCGGCGGACTCGACGGACTCGCCGTTGCGCACGATGGCGACAACCTTGGCGCCATCGATGACGTCGTTGTCATAGCCGTCGAACTCGGTCGCGGCAACCTTGTCGGAAAGCTCGACCCACACGTCGTTGAAGCTGCCCCAGGCATCGCCCTTAGCGTTGGCGCGGGCACGGGCCTTCTGGTCCTCCATGCAAGCGGTAAAGCCATCCATGTCGACGTCGTGACCGGCGGTGCCGGCGATCTCGACAGTCAGGTCAATGGGGAAACCAAAGGTGTCGTGAAGCTTAAAGGCAACATCGCCCGGAAGGACAGCGCCGTCGGCGAGCGCGGCCAGGGCCTCGTCCAGGTAAACGCGGCCGTTGTCGAGCGTCGTTGAGAAACGCTCCTCCTCGGAGGCGACGATGCCCTTAACGAGCGCGACGTTCTTGAGCAGCTCGGGATAAGCCTCGCCCATCTGAGCGTTGACCTCGTCGATAAACTTGGTCAGGAAGGCGCCCTCGATGCCCAGCAGACGACCGTGGAACACGGCACGACGGAGCAGGCGGCGCAGGACGTACTCGCGACCCTCGTTACCGGGCAGGATGCCGTCGGAGATCATAAAGTCGACGGCACGAGAGTGATCCGCGATGATACGCAGCGAGCGGCTGGCACCGGAGTAATCGTCGGCGTCATAGGTCTTGCCGCTGATCTCCTCGCCGAGTTTGATGAGGTGCTGCATCAGATCGCCGTCGTAGTTAGCGGTCTTGTGCTGCATGATAGCGGCCATGCGCTCCAGACCCATGCCCGTATCGAGGTTGCGGTGCGGCAGCTCCGGCATGGAGCCGTCCTCCTGGCGGTCGTACTGGGTAAACACGAGGTTCCAGAACTCAAGGAAGCGGTCGCAGTCGCAGCCAGGCTTGCAGTCGGGGCTGCCGCAACCGACCTCCTCGCCCATGTCAAAGTAGATCTCGGAGCACGGACCGCAGGGGCCGGTGGGGCCAGCGGCCCAGAAGTTGTCGTCCTCGCCCAGGCGGGAGATGTGATCCTCGGCAACGCCCAGAGAGCGCCACACGTCGTGGGTCTCGTCGTCTTCGGTAAAGACGGTGAAGTACAGGCGGTCGAGCGGCAGCTTGAACTCCTTGGTGATGAGCTCAAAGGCCCAAGCGCAGGCCTGCTGCTTGGAGACGCCGCCAAAGGAGAAGTCGCCGAGCATCTCAAAGAAGGACAGGTGACGGCCGTCCTCGCCGATGCAGTCGATGTCGTTGGTGCGGACGCACTTCTGGCAGGAGATCGCGCCGATCTCCTTCATGGTCTTCTTGCCCTGGTAGTACTCCTTAAACTGGTTCATGCCGGCGTTGGCAAGCAGCAGCGAAGGATCGTCGGGGACGAGGGACGAAGAAGGATAGAGCTTAAGACCGCGCTCCTCAAAGAAGTTGAGGAACTTGGAGCGAATCTCGGCCGTAGTCATTGACGGGTAGTCAGCACTCATAGAGGGAATCTCCTCGGTTTCACATCGAAACAGTTCAAACGTAACGATATTACCATCCCACCGCGCCCGTGCAAAAAAGAGGGCCGCCAAACAGCGACCCTCCAGCGAAAGTGCACGTTATTTAGGACTAAGCAATCCTTGAAAAATAGGCTGCTGTAGAATTACATATAAGACTCACCCGGAAGGAGCGATCGATGAAAAGCAAACGGTTTGTCGTGAATGCACTAACCTCGGTAGCCCTTTTAGCAATCTTCGCTTACTCGAGCTGGTATGTGAACCAGCCGAGATTTGGCTACGCATTGTACGCAGTAACATCTGGCGATAAAGCGTATTACACCCTAAGCGCAATTGACGCCATCTTTTTCTATGTGGCTGGCCCCTTATCAATCGCTTTGATCGCGTTTATTGTTATTTACAACATCAAGAAACGCTAACAGGGCCTATTTGGAATCCGAATCGTCCATGGAGCCGTCGATGCCGGTTTTGGTGTCGTCGTCAGAGCTTGTGTCGTCGTCCTTGGCAAAGGGGTTCTTAAAGAAACCCGTCGCGTCGGGCTGCAGGCCTGAGAGCTTAATCCAGGGATTATCGAGCTCGGGCTTGGGCATGGCCTGGGCCTCGGGCGCGGTCTCGTTGCCGATGAGCTCGGACTCATAGATGAACGTATCGTCTCCGAGCGCGTCGTAGGCGGCGACCGGGTTACCCTCGGTATCGCGATACGGAGTGCCCTTAAACACGGCGCTGTCGTATGCCACGAGCTGACGGCCGGTCTCGTTCTCAAAGTAGTAGACGAAGATGCCCTTGAGGGCCGCGCACAGCGGAATGGCGATAACCATGCCGATGGGACCCATGAGTGCCGAACCGATAACGAGGGCCGTCAGGCTCATAACGGGATGCACCTGCACCGAGCTCTGCATGACCTTAGGCGAAATGACATTATCGGTGACGTTTTGAGCCACCATGGTCACGACAAGCGTCCATAACGCCAGCATAGGGCTGAACATAAACCCGAGCACCGTGGCGATCGCCGCGCTCACCCAGGGACCGACAACCGGAACCAAGTGCATAATGCCGGTAAAGATAGCCATGAGTGCTGCATACGGATGGCCAATGAGCGTAAAGCCGATAAAGGCAAGGATGCCACCGCAGATCGACGTTACGACCATGCCGCGCATATAGCCGCCGACCGAGCGTGAAAGGATGGCAACCATAAAGCGGTACGAGGTCTCTTTTTCCTGTCCGATGATGGTGCAGACCTCGTGGTGCATGCGGGGATAATCGCAGGCAAGCCAGTAGGCAAGCACCAGACCCAGAAAGATGACGAACAGCTGTGAGGCCGTGTTGGTAATGAGCGGAAACACACCGCGGCCGAGCTCGGCAGCAATTTGCGAGACATACTTGGACGCTACGGTAACCAGCGAAGAAAGATTGTCGTCCAGATACTCCTTGAGCGGCGTGTTGTTGAGCGTCTTGGCGTGCGAGAGCATCTCGTTGAGATCACCACCCACAACACGAAGCTGCTCGGGCAGGCGGCTCAGGACTTCCATGATTTGACCGAGCAAAATAGGCGATAGGATGCAGACGACGCCGACGAGCACGGCAACAACCACAATGAGCGCGATGAGCGAACCGAGGCCACGTCCGACGCCGTGATGCTCGAGCCAGTTGGTGATCGGAGACATCACAAAAGCGATGATGGAGCCGACCGCGAGAAACTCGATGACCGGTGCCAGGATGCCCATAAGGTTAAAGATGACGGCAGCGATGACAATGCAGCCGACGACGCCCCAAATGCGCAGCGTCAGAATGCGGGTATCGCGCAGCGTGCGGTCGATTTGTTGGGGGTGCTCACTCATGAACGAACCATCACTCCGTCGGGGTCAATCTTATCTTGAATCTTCTTAAGCGTGCGGCGCAGCAGACGCGAAACCTGCACCTGCGAGATGCCCAGCTTCTTGGCAATCTCGATCTGGGTCATGCCCTTAACAAAACGCAGCTCGATAACCTCGCGCTCGCGAGGCGAGAAATCGCGGATGGCTTCCTCGATTACCAGACGGTCATCGGTAAAGTCGAGCTCGTTGTCGTCGTCGGCATAGCGATCGAGAATCGAAGGCGCATCATCGGAATCGGACGCACCGGGAGCCTCGATGGGCACCGAGGTATAGGCCGAGGACGATTCCATGGCTTCGAGCACCTCGTCAACGGTCACGCCAAGGTAATCGGCGATTTCCTCAACCTTGGGCGAACGCTGAAGCTCGTTGGTGAGCTTATCGGTGGCCTGGTTAACCTTGGCAGAGAGCTCCTGCAGACGACGCGGCACGCGCACACTCCAGCCCTTGTCGCGGAAGTGGCGCTTAATCTCGCCCAAGATGGTGGGCGTGGCAAACGTCGTGAACTCAAGTCCGCGTTCAGGGTCAAAGCGGTCGATAGCCTTGAGCAGGCCCAAATAGCCGACCTGCAAAAGGTCATCGAGCGGCTCGCCGCGGTTCTTGAATTTGTTGGCAAGAAACCTTACCAGGTTCATATGGGACATGACGAGCTGCTCGCGAGCATCCGGATCACCGGTCTCCTTATAACGACGAAACAGCTCGCGGGTTTTCTCCTTGTCCCAAGCGGTCTTGCCGCTCCGGGAGCGTTCGGTCATATTAGATATCCGCCTTGAGGTTGAGGGAAAGCGTTAGGGGCGCCGCAGTCTTTTCGTAGGAATCGCACACGCTTGCAAGAATGAGCTCGGCATACACAGTAGCCTGGTCATCCTCGTCGACGGTGGCCTGTTCCCCAAAGGTAAAGGTCATGCCGACGTGAGATTCGTCCACATCGAAATTGATCGTGATGTCGTCGCAGTCGACCGCGGTGCACCCAAAGATGAAGGCTTCCTCGGCAGCCATGCGGATATCCTCGATGCGATCGACGGACATAGAGCACAGGGCGCCGACGTTAGCGGCCGTCATGCGCACCAAGCGCGCGAGACGCGGATCACCGGCAACGCTCAGCGTGATGGGGAAGGTTGCTTCACTACTCATCGCAGGACTCCTCGGAGGTCTCGGCAGGCGTATAGGTGTAATACTGAGCGGGCTTAGCAGCGGGCTTCTGAGCCGCATCCGCGCCATCGACGGCCTCGTCCTCAGCCTCACCAATCAGAACGCGCTCGGTAGGCTGCTCGTCCTCGGCGGCGGCAGTGGCGAGCTTGCGATCGGCGTCGGCTGCAGGAGCCTTCACCTTATTGAAGAGCTTCTGTACGGCACCGGCCGCAGAATCAGTCACGCTCGATACGGCATTACTGGCCTCGGCCACGCTGCCCGTAACCTCGGAAATGTCGCGAACGACCGCCTCAACCTCAACAAGGTTGGACGTCAGGGCGTCAACGGCAGTTTTGCCCGACTTGAGGAGCGGCTCAACCTGTGCCAGCGCGGGGGTGAGCTCATCGACAGCGCCATCGAGCTTTGCCACCACGGGCTGTGCCTCGGCGAGCGTGTTGTTAAGGTCGCTCACCGTCTTGTCGAGCGAATCAACGACGGTGCGGGTCTTGCGCAGCGTGAGCGCGAGCTCGACAACAGCCCACACGCCGGCAACGGCGAGCAGCAGCAGGGCGATTTGAATGGGACTCATACAAGCCTCCCGAAGGAATCGAAATACAGACGCTGTTCATGGTACCCCAAAGAAGGGCAAAGATACCCAAAGGGAATGTGCGAGGTGCCAATGACCTACTTGGGGGCGTTGCCGCTACGGTCGCGTTCGCTTTGCTCCACACGCCACTCTTCCCAACCGCGGCCCGCAGGCTGCCAGAACGCGCCGCGCTCCAGGCCTTCGGGCAAATAGCGCTGATCGACCCAGCCTTCGGGATAATCGTGCGGATATTTATACACACCGTATTCATCGCTGCCCGGGCGGTGACGATCGCGCAGGTAGCTGGGCACCTCGCGAAGCCCACTTGAATGGATATCGGCCAGCGCCGCATCGATCGAGGCCTCGCACGCATTGGACTTAGGCGCCAGGCACACATAGAGCGCAGCCTGTGCCAGGTTGATGCGACACTCGGGATAGCCAATGACCTCGGCAGACTTAAACGCGGCATGTGCCACCAAAAGCGCCTGTGGGTCGGCGTTGCCAACATCCTCGGAAGCCTGAATCATAATGCGGCGAGCGATAAACTTAGGATCCTCCCCCGCATCGATCATGCGTGCGAGCCAATAGATCGTGGCATCGGGGTCGCTGCCTCGCATGGACTTGATGAACGCACTAATAATGTCGTAGTGCATGTCACCGTTTTTGTCATACGAAAAGCCACGACGTGGGTTGGCGATCTTCACATCGTCAACAGTGATGGGATAGCGCTCCCCCGCCGCCGGCGCTGGCGTCCCCTCGGTATCGGGACGCGTAACGGCAATCTCGCTCGCAAGCTCGAGCGTCGTGAGCGCTGAGCGAGCATCGCCCGCGGCCAATGTGCAAATGGTTTTAACCGTATCCTCATCGGCCGAGAACTTACCGTTTAAACCCTGCGGCGCCTCGAGCGCACGCTCAATGAGCGTGGCGATATCCTCGTCCTTCAGGTGCTCAAGCTCTACCACACGCCCACGCGAGAGCAATGCCGAGTTGACCTCAAAGTACGGGTTTTCCGTCGTGGCGCCAATCATAATGACGGTGCGGTTCTCGACCGCATGCAGCAGGGCATCTTGCTGCGACTTCGAAAAGCGATGGATCTCATCGATAAACAGAATGGTGCGGCGGTCGTAGGTGTTCAGACGGGTCTTAGCCTCATCGATTACGCGGCGCAGGTCCTTCACAGTGCCCGTCACGGCGCTGACCTCGACAAACTCGCTCTTGGTATGGTTGGCGATAATGTGGGCCAGCGTCGTCTTGCCCGTGCCAGCCGGGCCGTACAGAATCACGCTCGACAGCACGTCATGCTCAATCGCGGCGCGCAGCCACGAGCCCTTACCGACGGCCTTTTGCTGGCCCACATACTCGTCGAGCGAATTGGGGCGCATACGCACCGCAAGCGGCGCATTTTTAAAGGAGCGCTCGCGCGTCGAAGCAGAAAAAAGGTCGTCCATAGCCATCCCGTGCATTAATCAAAATCGTTGTTGACCAACAGTATACCGAAAGGATACGAACTACCGTTCGTTAATATAGGTGCGGTGCGGAAACTTTAGACCTGGGAACAATTTGCTCGTCAGCTCGCAGAAATAACCATCCGTCATGCTTGCGATGTAATCGACGACGGCCTGATCCTTGTCGTCCTGCCAGGCATAGGTGCGATCGTAGTAGGAAAGCTGCTGCTCAATGCGCGAAACGTGATGCTTAAAGATGTAAGAGGACTCGTCGCCTTTATTTAGATCCTGCAGGCAACGGTCGTAGAGCTTTTCGAAGGCCTCACGCAACTCTGCCTCAGAATCGCCTTCGATACCGCCCTTGCTATAGATCTTCTCGTAGTTCTCGCGCTTCGCCCGGCGGATCTCCTCAAACAGGTCCTCGCTCATCTCGATACGCGGTTTGCCATAGCTATGCTCAACGATATCGATGGAAGCGTGCGTGAGAATCCAGCTGTTATAGGCGCCGCCCCGACCATCGTCAAAAGCGTCGGGCGACAGCAGGCCCGCCGCAATGGCGTCCTGACGATCACGACCGACGTAGGCGAGGATATCCGAGATACGCACCACACAGCCCTCGAGGGTCATGGGGCGCAGGTGCTCGATCGCGCCATAGCCCTTGGCAATGCAGTCCTCGACGGTACGGTCGAACTGGTCAAACGACGCCATGTCCGAGAGTTCAAAGACACGCTGCTCGTACTCGCCGTTATGGCACAGCACGCCGTCGAGCGTCTGGAGCGACACGTTGCGGCCGTACAGCGCGTCGAGCACGCGGACGGACTGCACGTTATGGAAAAAATAACGACCCGTACGCTCGTGATAGATATCGTTGAGGAAACGCTCGCCGGCATGGCCAAAGGGCGTGTGGCCCAAATCGTGGCCCAGGCCAATCGCCTCGATCAAATCGCAGTTGAGGCCCAGGGCACGGCCGATATCGCGGGCAATGCGCGAGACGAGCTGCACATGAAGGCCGCGCCGCGACAGGTCGTCGTTGCTGCGAAAGCTAAAGACCTGCGTTTTGCCTGCATAACGCGTGTACGCAGGAAGATGAAGAATCTTTTCGGTATCGCGCATAAACGCCGGACGCATAAGCGTGCCTTTGTCGGCAGCGCGATCTATACGACGAATGACCTGGTCGTCGCAGCATCGATAAGGATTAACGACACCCGAGGCGCGGTCGGCGGCGATACGCTCGACCAGCTCGGGCGACAACGCCGCGGGAATGCGGTCCATGCGCGCCTTAATGACGGCCGTTTCTTGATTAGTTGCCATGGCATGCTCCTTAAAAAGGATGCGCAATCGGTTACAATGTGCAGCCCACGACCTCGATTATGGCAAATATCGGCACCAAAAACGGGAGCAATGGCAGGGAGCGCGATTTTGTGATGAGGCAGGAGAAGGCAAGGACCAGGAGCGCGGCGGCAAATGCCACGATGCCACCCATAGGGTCGAGCGTGCAAAGCGCGAAGAGTGCCTTGGCATCTCCCATGCCGATGCCCGGGATTTGGCGAAGACGACGCCAGAGGGACTCAGTCAGAACGAGGGCAAGATACACGATGACGGCAAGACCTGCGTGGTCAAGCGTTGTGTTCAAACCGAGGTCGAGCCAAACGCCCGCAAACGCCGCCACGGCGCACGCGCCAGCAAGCTCATTGGGAAACCGCCGCTCACGGGCATCAACCACCGCACCGGCAAAGACGCAGATCCAAAATGGGATGTAGAACATCGTGCACCTCCATGAGCAGCTGCTCAAAAGCAAAAACCACCACAAAGGCGTCTGTCCCTTTGTGGTGGTTTTGGTTGTGTTTATTTGGCGCCTTGCATGACCTCGTCGAGGGTAACGTTTACGGCATGCTGGGTAGGAACCCAGTCGACCTTCAGGAACAGCGCGGCAACCGTGATGGGGATATAGCTGAACATAAAGATCGGGAAGGTAAACAGGTTGGTCACCAGGCGCCACTTTTGAGCGCAATGAATGTGCTTGTACTCAAAGATGGTCGTGAGCAGCGCCAGGATAAAGAAGGTCTGGTACATCATCACGAACGTCATGATAAGCGAGGCGGCACAAGCCTGCATCTCGACTTCGGTAGCCAAGAAGCCGTGCGAGAGTCCACCCACGATGAGGAACGTCGCGTTGGCGAGCATGGAAATCAGGGACAGAAGCATGCCCGGAGCGATGGTCATAAACATGTCGTAGGCGGCAAAGCGATGATAGCGGAAGGTCGATTTGACCAGGTGCTTACCGTAGGTAAAGAACACCTGGTAGAAGCCCTTGGTCCAGCGCATGCGCTGTTTCCAGGACGCCTTAAACGTCACGGGCTGTTCGTCAAAGAACTCCGCCGGCGCATAACCGATGCGAATGCCGTGAATAGCACAGAACGTAGTGAACTGGATGTCCTCGGTCAGCGTATGGAACTGCCAGCCGTGCATGCCCTCAATTACGCTGGCGGAGATGAGGTAGCCCGAACCAGAGACGGCACAAGACGTCTTACAGATGTTGCGCGCGTTGTTGAGGAAGCGGGCCTCACGCAGATACCAGGTGGCGTTGGCAGACGAAATCCACGAGCTGCCGAAGTTCTTGGAGTTACGATAGCTCGTAACCACATGGAAGCCCTGGTCAAAGGCATCATTCATCTTGGAGACGTAATCGCGGGAGATAACGTTGTCGGCATCGAAGATAAAGTAGCCCTCAAACGTGTCGGGATACTCGTTGAGAATGCGATCGAAACCAAAGTCCATGACCCAGCTCTTACCCTTGCGGGCCAGGTCGTTGCGCTCATAAACGATGGCGCCTGCCTCGCGCGCGAGCTGCGCCGTATTATCGGTGCAGGCATCGGCGACCACGAAGACCTCGATAAGCTCGGACGGATAATCCTGGTCCTTGATGGAGCGAACGAGGTTGGCGATCACGGCCTCCTCGTTATGCGCCGCGATAAAGAAGGCATAGCGGTGGAGTTTTTTGGCCTTGGGAGGCGCGACCTCGCCACGAAGAGCGCCAATGACAAAGAAGACCACCTGGTACAGAAAGCAGACCGTGAGTAGCGTAACCACAATCTGATTAAAGATCACGATGGGCGTGTTAGTTTGTAAAAAGGCGAGCATGCAGGCTCCCGAGAACGCGTTACGTAAACAACCGTATATCTTACCGTAGGCTAACCGAGTTCAAGAAACCACCTAATACTGGTTAGGGTTCGAGCAGACCGAGCTGCGGAACGATTTCGTCGCCGGCGGCAGTGCGGCCGAGCGAGCGCGGGGCTAGGTCATCCAGAACGGCGGCGAGATCCCACGGCAGCTCATCACGGCACTCAATGCGCTCCCCCGTCACGGGATGATCGAACGCCACACGCCAGGAATGGAGGAATTGCCTGGTCAAACCCTGGTCGGCACGCACATCGCACTTACCGTAGAGCGGATCGCCCACGCAGGCGTGGTTGATATGGCGCATGTGCACGCGAATCTGATGCGTGCGACCCGTAAACAGGTGGCACTCGACGAGCGTATAGCCATCGTCAAAACGCGTGGAATCGAAGCGCTCGAGGACCCTAAAGGTCGTAATGGCCTGGCGCGCGAAAGGATCGTCCGAAACCGCCATCTTGACACGGTCGCGCGTAGAACGGGCAATGCCGGTGTTGATCGTGCCCTCGTCCATGGCAATGTGGCCGTGGACGAGCGTAATGTAGCGGCGGTCGAGCGTGCGCGTGCGGATGAGATTCTGGAGCGCGCGCTGGGTGTCGTCGTCTTTTGCCGCGAGCATAAGGCCCGAGGTGTCACGATCCAGGCGATGCACGATGCCGGGGCGGTCCTCGCCCTGCACGGTGCCCAGATGGTCAATGCCACAGTGATAGACCAAGGCGTTCGCAAGGGTGCCGCTCTCGTGGCCATGGGCGGGATGGCACACCAGACCGCGCTGCTTGGAGAGCACGATGAGGTAGTCGTCCTCGTAGCGGATATCGAGGGGAATGGCCTCGGGAATCACATCGGTGGGATCGTGCGGCTCGGGCAAATCGACCGAAATACGGTCGCCGGAGCGCACGGTATACTTTTTTGACAGGCATGTCTCGCCGTTGACGGCAACGGCACCGCCCTCGATCAGATGCGCGCAGGCAGAGCGCGTAGGGCAGCCGTCATTAGCGCCCAGATAGGCGTCAAGACGCTGACCAGCGGCATCGTCGGCAACAAGGATATGGATGTCGGCCATTAGCGCTCGCTCCTTTCGCGAATCTTGCGGGCACGCTCCCCACGCTGCTGGGCCTTGCGCTTAGCGCGGGCCTCGTCACGGGCGTTGAGCTCGGCGGTCGCGTCGACCTCACGGGCCGCAGGACTCAAGAACATGTAGCCGATGAGGGCAAGCACCACACCGACCGTAATGCCGACATCGGCCACATTGAAGACGGGGAAGTCGATGAAGGTGGTGGCAATAAAATCAGTCACGAAGCCAAAGGCCAAACGATCGATAGCGTTGCCGATAGCACCGCCCGCAACCATCGCCATGCCCACAACCTCAAGATGGGCGAGCTGGGGTGCACGAACGAGGTACACGGCAATAGCGATAATGACCGCCAACGCCAGCGCGGCAAACGCGATGCCATGCCCCTCGCCCATGCTAAAGGCAGCACCGATATTGCGGATAAACATAAAGTCGATAACACCGGGGATGACGGTCACATGCAAAGAGTCGCCCACGGCACGAACCGCAAGCTTGGTCAGCTGGTCAACAAGCAGCACAACCAGCGCCACCCCACCAGCAGCACCCAACCGCCAACGCAAAGGCGGCGTCATATCCGCACCACGACCCAAAGAAATCCCCTACCCTCAGATAATCAAATTCCGTTTAACGCAAATAACCATCTTATATTGCCACACGCAGAGCGCACGACACATTCGCTAACGTCAGATAAATAACCAGCATAAAAGAAAGCGGCATTCCGAAAAACAGAATGCCGCTTTTATTCAACGGGGCAAATGGGCGGAAGGCGTCCAAATTCTCCCTATAACTAAAATGCCGAGTTACCGTGCCTTAAAGGGCATTCGCGCACCTCTTACAGATATGAGCGTGGCCGTTGTACTCGCCGACGGTGGTGCGGTAGTTCCAGCAACGGTCGCAGCACTCGCCCTCGGCAGCCTCGATGGCAACGGAGAGCTCCTCGCCCTGGGTCAGTTCAACAGCGGAGACGATGTAGAACTCGGCCAGGTCGACGGCCTTGTCGCCGGTCAGCAGCGCGTACATCTCGGCGGGAACGACCGCCTTGACGCGGACCTGCTGGCTCTTGGTGAAGGTGCCGGCGGAGCGGGCGTCCTCAAGGGCCTTGGTCACGGCGCTACGGAGCTCGAGTGAAGCCTCGAGCACGCCCTCAAACTCATTGGCCTCGTCGATCGTGATGGGCGACTTGTACCAATCGAGCAGCGCGGCGTACTTCTGATGATCGACGCAGCCGGCGGGCGCATAGGCCATGGCCTCGTCAACGGTGTAGGACAGGATCGGCTGCAGGTCGCGCATGAGCATCGAGAAGAGCTCGGCCAGCACGGTTTGGGCGCTGCGACGCTCGAGCGAGCCGGGCTTCTCGCAGTACAGACGGTCCTTCAGGGCGTCGAGGTACACGTTGGAAAGCTCGGTCACCACGAAGTCGTAGAGTGCACGGTAGGCACGCGGGAACTCGTAGCTGGCGTAGGCGTCGTCAACCTCGGCCTGGACCTGGGTCAGGCGGGCAACCATGAGCTTGTCGAGCGGCAGCAGGTCGGCAAAGGCGACGCCGTCGGTCTCGGGCTCAAACTGACCCTCGAGCTCGGAGAGCAGGAAGCGCAGCGTGTTGCGGAAACGACGGTAGGCATCGGACGTACGGGCGAGAATCTCGTGGTCGATGGACACGTCGGAGCTGGTATCGACGGATGCAACCCACAGGCGGATGATGTCGGCGCCCATCTCGTCGCAGACCTTGTTGGGGTCGATGACGTTGCCGAGCGACTTGGACATCTTGCGGCCCTGTCCGTCGAGCGTGAAGCCCTGCGAGACGACCGCCTTGTACGGAGCATGGCCGTTGGCGCCCACCGAGGTGAGCAGCGAGCTCTGGAACCAACCGCGGTGCTGGTCGGAGCCCTCGAGGTACACATCCGCCGGATACTCCAGCTCGGGACGGTACTCGCAGACGGCCTTCCAGGAGACGCCGGAATCCCACCACACGTCGAGGATGTCCTTATCGGCCTTGAGGTGATGGCCACCGCACTTGGGGCAGACGCAGGCCTCGCCAAGATAGCTCTTGGGAGCGTCGGTGAACCAGGCGTCGGAGCCCTTCTCGTGGAAGAGCTTGATGACGGCGTCGAGCGTGGCGTCGTTCATGACCTTCTCGCCGCAGTCGGCGCAGGTGTAGCTGGGGATAGGCACGCCCCAGTTGCGCTGGCGGCTGATGCACCAGTCGGGACGCTGCTCGACCATGGCGCCGATGCGGTTTGCCGCGTGGGCCGGATACCACTTGACGTTCTCACGGACCTCCTTGCCGGCCTGCTCGCGCAAGCCGGTCTTGTCCATCGAGACGAACCACTGGTCGGTAGCACGGAAGAGCACCGGGTGCTTGCAGCGCCAGCAGTGCGGATAGCTGTGCGTGATCTTCTTCTCGAGGACCAGGGTGCCGCGCTCGCGCAGGAACTCGATAATGTGAGGGTTGGCCTCATCGGTATCCATACCGCTGAAGGGGCCACCGGTACCAAACTCCTCGCCGGTGTAGAACTTACCGTCGTCGTCAACCGGCATGCAGATGTCGGTGATGCCCTCCTTGAGGCAGGCAAAGTAGTCGTCGACGCCGTGGCCGGGCGAGTTGTGGACGATACCGGTACCGTCATCGACGCCGACGTAATCGGCCAGCAGCGCCACGCCCTCAACGCCGTCAAAGATCGGCTGCTTGTAGTGGATGTGGTGGAAAGTCTCAGCGGGAACCACATAGGGCTTGCCGTCGACCAAAACCGGGGTGTACTCCCAGCCAAACTCCTCGCAGCACTTGGGAGCAAGGTCCTCGAGCATGACCTCGGCGCGGCCGTCGTGCTCAACGGCGACATAGGCGGCGCCGGGCTTGAGGGAAACGGCCTGATCGGAGGGGATGGTCCACGGGGTAGTCGTCCAGATGATGAAGTCGACCGGGCCGTCGAAGTTCTCGAGGCCGGCGGGCTTGGAGGTCATCTCAAAGCGAACAAAGATGGAGGGACTCGTCTCATCGGAGTACTCGATCTCGGCCTCGGCGAGTGCGGTGTGGCAATGCTTGCACCAGTGAACCGGCTTGTGTCCGCGATAGATCATGCCCTTATCGAACATGGCCTTGAAGACCTCGATGTCGGCGGCATCATGCTGGTGATAGAGCGTCAGATAGGGGTTGTCCCAGTCGCCGAGCACGCCCAGGCGACGGAAGCCGGCCTTCTGCAGCTCGATGTTCTCGACAGCGAACTTGTTGCAGAGCTCGCGGATCTTAGCCGTGGAGGTCTGGTTGAACTTCTCGGTGCCGAGCTTCTCCTCGACCTTGTGCTCGATCGGCTGGCCATGGCAGTCCCAACCGGGGACATAAGGGACCTCATAGCCCTGCATCATCCAGTAGCGGTTGATCATGTCCTTGGAGATCTTATTCATGGCGTGGCCGATGTGGATCGGACCGTTGGCGTACGGAGGGCCGTCGTGCAGCACGAACTTCTTGTGACCCTCGTTCTTCTTCAGAACCTGCTCGTAGACCTTGTTGTCCTGCCAGTCCTTGAGTCGCTTGGGCTCGGACTTGGAAAGACCGGCACGCATGGGAAATCCGGTTTTAGGCAGATTCATCGTCTGCTTGTACTCGTTTGCCACGGTACCCCTTTCATGTCATGGGCGCGCACGCCCTCTGGGCACCAAAAAAGCGCCCGTCCCTACAAGCTGGGACGAAGCGCCGCAAAACGGACTGTACGCCCGCAAAAGCTCTTCGCTTAACCACCCAGCTTAGATGCCCTCGCCCGCGTATTCGCGCGCTCGCATCCGTTACTCGGCTGGCCTGTATCGACGACCATCTCGGCGATGTCTACTAAGACGTGCCTGCACGGCGCGTCCGTTGGGATCGCAGCTCCGGGGTGATTTTCATCGGTCGCATGCACGGGCTCTCAGCGCTCCCCGCTCTCTGTAGCATGCGGACGGCCGACTACTCGTCCCCATCAACGCTTCTGCGCTGTATGGTAGCACGGTCAACGCTGGCGAAAAACCCTCAACATCGGTTTCATACTTTAGAAATTTCTCACGATCACTAGCCTTCTCTTGGAGCAAAATACCTGAAAGCACTTTATCTAACGAAAGAAGGCTGCTATGCGCACGATTGGAATGAGCGACTATACCGTCGGCGAGGATTGCTTTGACGAGCTGCCCGGCGCGCTGGCCGAGTACGGAGCGACCAAGGTCGCAATCATCGGTGGCAAACGAGCGCTGGCCGCGGCGCTTCCCGGAATCGAAACCGCGCTGGCGGGAACCGACGTCGAGATTCTGGAGACGCGTGTCTACGGCACCAACAGCACGCGCGCCAATATCGCCAAGGTTGTGAACTCCCCCGCCTGCCAAGAGGCCGACGTACTTATCGCGTGCGGCGGCGGCAAGGCGCTCGATACCGTCAAGACGGCGGCCATCGAACTCAAGAAGATCGTCTTTACGGTGCCGACGATCTGTTCCAACTGCTCGGCCGCGACCGCCATTGCCGTTGTCTACAACGACGACGGCTCGCTCGAGGGCTATTCGTACCCCAACCGCCCCGCACACATCTTCATCAACCCCAAGATCATTGCCGAGGCTCCGGCGGAGTACTTCTGGGCCGGCGTAGGCGACGCCCTGTCCAAGCAGCCCGAGGTCGAATACGCCACGAGCGCCGGCAACCTGGAGCACACCGCCGGTCTTGGCCTGGCGCTCGCGCACACCTGCTCCGAGCCGCTGTTTACCTATGGCGTGCAGGGTCTTGAGGACGTTCGCCAGAACCTGTCGACCGAGGCCGTCAAGCAGATCGCGCTCGATATCGTGGTCAACACGGGCTATGTCTCCAACCTGACCAACCAAAACGATTACTACTACAACTCGAGCGTGGCGCATGCGTTCTACAACGCCACCTGCAGCATTCCGCGCGAGGGCACCTACCTGCATGGCGAGGTCGTGAGCCTGGGCGTGCTGGTGCTGTTTGCCTACACGGGCGACACCGAGAACCTTGAGCGCTACGCAGCCTTTAACAAGGAGATGGGGCTGCCCGTAACGCTTGAGCAGGTCGGGCTTTCCGAGTCCGATATCCCCGCCCTGTGCGAGTATGCGCACGCCACCAACGAGTGGAAGCAGGGAAACCCCGAGCCCTTCACCGACGAAAAGTTCGCCGCCGCCATCAAGGCTGCCAACACCTACGGCCACACGCTCTAGGACTGGCCCAAAACCACCACAAAGGGGACAGGCACCTTTCTGGTGGTTTTTTATTGCTCCAGCATTCAGTTCGTACTCGAACCCGATTCTTTACGAGAAAGGGTTCGGGTACGTTTTTTGTTTATCGGAAATTCTGCGGAAGGACTACTCGGAACGGTAAACAGGAACGAACAGAGGCAGGGTATCATCGTGGTGATGGTATCCTGCCTTTTGTTTTGCGGGATCAAGGTCGCTTTATGCGAACTTGATCGCCACTTATATGGCGCATTGATGGCAATTGCTGCGTACGTGCATACCGGGAGCCCGTACACCTCTGGCAAGGCGTAACACACTAGACTTTGTTCCAAAGTCCGTGTGCTAAGGGGGCAGGCCCCTTAGAATTCCTGTGGAGTGTGTACGCACGTACGCAGGAAAACGGCAAAATTTCGCTATATCAGGGCGTTCTTTCATTGGAGAGTATGGTATACACGGCTTAGTTCAACAAATAAGAATTTATATATAGGAGAATATTGATGAAACTGTTTTTATGTTCTCACTTTTCAAGTGTAGGAAGTCTGGTAAAGGAAGAAATTGAAAATAAAAAAGTCGCATTTATTCCAACAGCTTCGCTGCGTGAAGGCTACACCGGTTATGTCGGCTCGGCTCGAAAATTATTCAAAAAGTTGGGAGCAATCGTAACTGAAATTGATATTTCAACGGAGGCTTATTCAACGATACAGTCTCTTTTTGAAGATTCAGATGTGATCTATTTTACCGGCGGAAATTCTTTTTTCCTTATAGACCAGCTCCGTAAAACGGGAACGGATGAGCTGTTGAAGAAAGAATTGGAAAAGGGAAAACTGATGATTGGTGAATCGGCAGGTGCGATTGTATGCGCTCCAAGCATCCAATATATCGAGCAAATGGATGAAAAGCCGGAGGACTACTCACAAGAAGATGATTCAGGGCTTAATTTGATTGATTTCTATGTTCTTCCGCATTTTCTTACAGCACCATTTAAGAAAGTTACCGAGAAAATAATGACTGAGTTTTCGGATTTGAATCTATGCCCAATTAACAACCGTCAGGGAATTGTAATTGATGGTGAAGGTTCAAAGGTAATTTGCAAAGACTAATTTGAAAATTCCAGTTTGCTGTACTCGTTCCTAGCAGGGTTAGGGGCAGGCACGCCCCAACAAGAAGCTGTCCCAAAGGGGCAAGAATGGGGACTGCGGACGATTTCTTGGACCGTTACGCGGCCCTTCCCAGCGCGGAGCGGAACTCGGCCGGCGTGCGGCCACCGAGCGCATCGCTGCGCCTCTCCGTATTGTATCGACCGATCCAGCCCCCGAGCTCCTCGATGAAGCGGGCGGGGGTCCAGTCCGACCAGTCCCTGCCGTGCCAGAACTCCTTCTTGAGCAGGCCGAAGAAGCCCTCCATCGCCGCGTTGTCCGGGCTTCAGCCCTTGGCGGACTGAATTGGCTACACTGATGTGGACAATTCCAGGAGGGGCGCAAGAGACGGGAGGGCCGTGTACGCGTTCCTGCGCGAGAGCCGCGGGGAGGGGCTGCCTGGGTACGTGCCTGTCAACTCGGTCTACGTCTTTGATGACCGGGTCGTACTCAATATAAACTTCACGGATGATGCCAAAACGGTCACCCGTGAGGAAGTGTTGGGTTCGAGTGCTATGGACAATGTTCCAGTATGCTGGGGTCGAACTCACTTGCGGGAATCACACGATACCCGTGGTGCAGCAGTAGGTCGACAAAAACACCGTTGCCCGCAGTGAGCGTACCGCTGAACGTTCCGTCGTAGATGCGACCCGCACCGCACGAGGGACTACGATCTTGAAGGATGCACGCAGCGATTTCGGACGGGCCGCCCGCCTGCTCGCACATATCGAGTGCGCGCTCTGCGCCCAGGCGAAACTCGCGATCGATCGAGACGCCCTCGCAGGTACGGACCTCGCCGTTCACAATCTCGGACGGCTTGCGCGGCGTGGGCAGGCCGCCAAAGACCTCAGGGCACACCAAGAGTACCTCGGTCCCCGTGCATTCGCACGCTTCGACCAGCTCGCGATGGTAGTTATCGAGCCCGTTATACTTGCAGCTCTCGCCCATCAAGCAGGCACTTACCACGATTTTCATATTCAACTCTCCCCACGCAAAACGCCCCATTTGAGATGGACACTCAAATGGGGCGATAGACACTGCGCAACCAGTATTACTGCTGCTTTGGCATCAGCGGATTCTCGCGCGTGAGGAGATTCATGAACTCCTCGCCCGTGATCGTCTCCTTCTTGTACAGATAACGAGCCAGCTCATGGAGCTTAAACTTGTTCTCCTTGAGGATCTGCAGAGCGCGGTCGTGCGCATCCTCGATCAGCTTGGCGACTATCGCGTCCACGCGTTCGGCCGTACCGGGGGCGCAGGTGAGCGACGTATCCTGGTTGAGGTACGCATTCTGAACGGTACCAAGCGCCATCATGCCAAACTCATCGGACATGCCAAAGCGCGTCACCATGTTGCGGGCGAGCTTGGTGGCCTGCTCGATATCGTTGGCGGCACCGGTCGTCATCTCGCCAAAGATAAGCTCCTCGGCTGCACGGCCACCGCAATAGACAGCGAGCTTGTCCAGGACTTCCTGGCGCGTGGTCAGGAAGCGCTCATCCTCCTCGACCTGCATGGTGTAGCCCAGAGCACCGCTCGTACGCGGCACGATGGTGATCTTGGTAACCGGCGCAGAACCCTTCTGGCGGGCGGCAACGATGGCATGGCCGATCTCGTGATAGGACACGACCTGTTTCTCGTGGTCGGACAGAACCGTGGACTTACGCTGCTGGCCGGCGATGACGACCTCCACCGACTCCTCAAAGTCATCCTGAGTCGCGCGCTTGCGACCCTCGCGGACGGCACGCAGCGCGCCCTCGTTGATGATGTTGGCCAGGTCGGCGCCCGAGGCACCGGGCGTGGCGCGGGCAATCGCGGTCAGGTCGATCGGCGGCTCCGTCTTCACGCTCTTTGCATGCAGCTCGAGGATGTTCTTACGTCCGGTCAGGTCGGGCAGCTCAACGGGGATGCGACGGTCAAAACGACCGGGGCGCAGCAGGGCCGGGTCAAGGCTGTCGGGACGGTTGGTAGCAGCAAGAACGACGATACCCTTGTGGTTATCGAAGCCGTCCATCTCGGTCAACAGCTGGTTGAGCGTCTGTTCGCGCTCGTCGTTGCCACTAAAGCCGCCGCCATCGCGCTTCTTACCGATGGTATCGATCTCGTCGATAAACACGATGCACGGGGCCTTTTCCTTGGCCTGCTTAAACAGATCGCGAACCTTAGCGGCGCCGCGGCCAACGAACATCTCAACAAACTCAGAACCAGAAATACTAAAGAACGGCACGCCCGCCTCGCCGGCCACAGCCTTGGCGAGCAGGGTTTTACCGGTACCCGGAGGGCCGACAAGGAGAGCACCGCGTGGCAGTTTGGCGCCGATCTCCTCGTAGCGCTGCGGCTTCTCCAGAAAGTCGACGACCTCCTTGAGGGACTCCTTGGCCTCTTCCTGGCCGGCGACATCCTTAAAGGTCACGCCCACGTCCTTGGAGGCGATCACGCGCGCGCCGGACTTGCCCAGTCCACCGCCGCCAAAACCACCGCCGCCAAAGTTCATCGACGGACCGTCATCACCCATGGCCTTCTTCATGCGGCGGTTGAGCCACCAGCCAATCAGGAAGAAAATCGCCATGGGAAGAATGAGGGTGAGCAGGTAGTAGGTCATCAAACCCGAGTTCTTGTCGGGAACGACCGATTCCAGGGACGCACCGGATTCAAGCACGCGATCGGTAAAACCCGCATCATTCGGCACACCGGTCGTCTTGTAGGCGATGTTCTCGTCCTCGCCCTTCTTGGTGTAATAAATCGTGTAATCGTCCGTGTTGTACTCGACCTTGTTGACGCTCTTCTTATCGAGCGCTTTGACAAACGTCGAGTAATCGGTCTTCGTAATCTGCTGCGTGTGACCGATGTTGGGGAACAGAACGGTCGAGAGCACGAGGTAGACGACGAAGGCGATGAGCACGTAGAGGATCATATTCCGTCTACGTTTGTTGTCATCCATCTCCATCTGCTTGAACTCCATCTACTGGGGTTGATAATGGTTTCTAGAATACCCAACCCGAGCGACGATAAACCGACGCCGGGCACGAAAGGACAGAGATGGCATCACTGGAAGTCGGCAAGGTTCAGATCTACACGGGCGACGGAAAGGGCAAAACCACGGCCGCCTTGGGGCTGGCTTTGCGTGCCACAGGTTATGGTCTCAACGTACTCATGCTGCAGTTTGCCAAGAAGCTGCACTGCGCCGAACACGATGCCGCGCCGCGCCTGGGACTGCGCATTGTGCAGGCCGATCGCGACACGCCCGAGGCTTGCGCCGCGCAGATCATGGAGCTCGCACGCGAGCAGATTAGCCAGGTAGACATGCTGATCTTGGATGAGCTGGGAGAAGCCATGCGCCGAGGCTTTGGTGACGCATAATTTCTTTCGCAAATTGACAACCGCATAGCGGAACACGGCC